>JAUZLI010000009.1:9235-16677 GCA_032884955.1 Candidatus Phytoplasma vignae | reverse complement strand
TAAAAATTGATTCTACTATTTTTATTCATATTAATCATTGCTGCTAATTTCTAATTTGTATTTATTCTATTTTTTTAAAAATAGAAAATAATTGTATTTTTGAAATTGTCTGAGAAAATTAAAATTTTTTAATCAAGATAATAATCTCTATAATTATTATTATAGTGATAAAAGAAACCATTATATATTATAATCAATTTATTTCAAAAAAATATATTTTCCTTAGATTTTCTAATTTATTTTGAGAGAGAGTAATATAAAAAATATTTTTATTTTTTAAAATAAAATTTGAACAAATTGGTTTTTTATGTTATTACGATAATAATTAGTGGTGAATAATTCTCCTAGTATTTAGATAAATTTTGTTTCTGAATAGTTCTTTTTTAGTAGTACACAACCTTTTTTATTTTCTTTTGTAACTTACCTTGAATATTTTCTAAATTACTCTACATATCTTCTTTGGTCCTTTAAGCAAAGTAATTGTCATAACGAAGGTAAGATTAAACATAGATAAATAAAAAAATCGAAAATTAACTTAGTAATACTAAAAATATTAAAAAAATGATATAAATCTAAAAATTTTTCTGATTTGATATAAAAACATTGACAAAAACACAAAATTTATTATAATTAACTCTGTATTTAATAAAAGTTTATGTATTTTTTGATATAATTTAAAAAATAGAAAGAATATAAATAAACAAAATTAACAAGTTAATTATTTGTTTTTTCTTTAATTGATTTAAATGAAAAACATGATTTAGTTATTCCAATATCAAAAAAATATTTTGACAATGTCTTAAAAGGAGTTTTGATATAATGAGTGATTAAATCAAAAGATAAAAAATAATTATTGATTATTATTAATAGGATATTTTTTTATTCTTTTCATTTTTTTAATTATTTTTAAGTAATTTTAATTTTTTAGAATGAAACTTTTAATAAAATTACAAAAAAGGTTGGTTAAAAAATTAATGAACAAAACAAAAATTATAGCTACTTTAGGTCCTTCATCTTATGATAAACAAATTTTGCAAAAAATGTTTACAGCTGGTTTGAACATTGTTAGATTTAATTTTTCTCACGCTGATTACGAAACAAATAAAACTATGATTTCTATTGTAAAATCATTGAATAAAAAATTAAATACTCATGTAGCTTGTTTACTCGATACTAAAGGGCCAGAAATTAGAACGCATAATTTTAAAAATGAAGTATTAATTAAAAAAGATTCATTATTGAAAATTTTTCCAAAAGAAATTTTAGGAGATGAAAATGGTTTCTCTGTAACTTATGAAAATTTTTATGAAGAATTACATGTAGGTAATATTATTTATATAGATGATGGTTTTTTAACTCTTCAAGTTATAGAAAAAACTAATAATAGAGAATTAATTACTAAAGCTATGAATACACATATAGTAAAATCACGTCGAGGAGTTAATGTACCTAACGTTAACTTTAGTATGAAATTTATTTCAGATAAAGATTATAAAGATATTGTTTTTGCCATCGAAAATGATTATGAATATATAGCTGCTTCTTTTACAAGAACATCACAAGATATATTAGATGTAAAAAAAATTTTAAAAGATTATAAAAAAGATAATATTAAAATTATCGCCAAAATTGAAAATCAATCAGGAATAGATCATATAGATGAAATTTTAGAAGTAGCTGATGGTATTATGATAGCTAGAGGTGATTTGGGAATCGAAATACAAGATATAACAGTACCTTTTTATCAAAGTATAATTATTCAAAAATGTTTGAAAAAAGGAAAAACTGCAATTGTTGCTACTCAAATGTTAGAATCAATGCAAAAAAATTGTAGACCAACTAAAGCTGAAATTTCTGATGTTTTTAACGCTGTAAGAGAAGGTACCAGTGTGACTATGTTATCAGGCGAATCCGCTTCTGGAATATATCCTGTTGAATCCGTATCTTATATGTATAAAATTAATCATCAAGCCGAAAAAAATTTAGATTATCAGTTATTATCTCGAATTTATCAACCTCAAAATGATAGAGAGAAATTATTATTCAATGTAACTCAAATGGCATTAAATTCACCTATTAATGTTATAGTAGTTTTTAATTTTGCAGATGCTTATAATATTTCTAAATTTCATCCCTCAACAATAGTATTAGCTCTTGTTAATAATCCAAAAGAAGCGAAATTATTATCTTTTTGTTTTAGTGTCATCACAGTATTAAATGAAAACGAATTGAACGAAAAAATCAAAATTTTGAATCAAAATAATCAAATCAAACAAAATGTTATTTTTGTAAAAGAAAATATAATAGAAATTAAATAATTATTTTAAATTGCATTTTTTTATTTTGGTAAATATTAAAATTTTAATTTTTTAATTTAAACTTTTTTAATTTAAACAATAGTAAAATAATTTAAATCAAAGGTAAGGTAAAGGTATTGTGTGTATATTTTTGAAAAATTGTAAAACGAAGATAATAGATCTTTTAAAGAAAAATAAAATTTTCGGTTTGGATGTTTGGGTATTCGCAATTATTTTATTTGTTGGTATCTATCATATTTGGTTTATGAATCAACATATAGAAAGTACAAAAAAAATATATCATCCTTTTATGACTCCTTTATTTATAATGATGTTATTAGGTATTACCTTAAATTACATAGGAAATAAAACTCCTGTATTAAATAAATTAGGTTTGGGATTTTTATTATGTATTTTAGTGCCTTCGTATTTAGTTCATAGCGGAATGATAAGTCAAGACATAGCTGATAAGTTTAATAGACAATTTTTTAATAAACCCCCTGCAGACGGAAGTCAAGGACTTGGTATTAATTTTTCCCAATTTTTTATTACAACCGTTATAGCAGGTAGTATTTTAAGTGTTGATCGAGATTTGTTAAAAAGATCTATGTTTAAATTTGTTCCTTTAACTTTGATATCTATTTTTTTGTCTATTATAAGTATAGGATTTTTAGGTTTTTTGTTTGGTTATAAATGTCCTGAAATATTTGCGTCAAAAACAAAAGGATCTTTTTGGGATGCTATTTTCTTTGTTGCAGTTCCTTTAACTAATGGTGGAACTAATTTAGGAATTAATGGTTTTGCTAATGGTTTGTATCAAAGATATTTTCAGGAAGATGCTGCTTTAATAAGATCGGCCATATTATCTCCTTTGATTTTAGCAAGAGTTTTAAGTATTTTATTTGCAGGTATTTTATTTGCACTTTTAGATAAAACTAATTTTAGTGGTAAAGGTCATTTAGAAAAAAAGAACAATCAAATAACAACTAATAATAAGGTTCAAAAGTATGTTTTGGATTATCAAAATATTGGTATAGGTTTATTAATAATTTTTGCATTATATTCTGTTGGTAGCATTATAGATTATATTGTGGGACAAAAATTCACTTTTTTAAAATTAGATGCAATGGTTTATGTTATATTCTTTTTATTAATAATTAAAATTTTCAATTTAATGAGTGATAAAAACCAAAATTTTGTTGTGCAATCAGGTAAGTTTGTTATAGTCAACTTTACTGCTCCCGCTTTAGCAGGAGTTGGGTTAACTACAAAATTTAGTACATTAATAGCATGTGTTACTGATATTAATATATTAATAATGGTTATTTCTTCGTTACTATTAGCTATTTTAATTAGTTTTTCATTGTCTAAATATTTTGGCTTCTACCCTCTAGAAACTTCCTTAACAGCTGGTATTTGTTCTCATAGTATAGGAGGCACAGGAAATGTTGGTGTAATGGCTATCAGTCATAGAATGGATTTGTTACCTTTCGCTATGATTGCAACTAGAGTAGTAGGACCTATTATATATGTTTTAGCTTCAATAACTTTCAATATAATTTATGTATCATAAATTTTACTTAAATTAAAAAAATATTTTATTTTTCTGAAATAAAAAAATCAAATTGTTGACTATAAAATAAACAATTTGATTTTTATTTTTTTAAATTATTTTTATAAAATTATATTTTTTCCAAAATCATAAATTAAATAGATATAAGTAAAATTTAATTATATCGCTTTTTTCTTTTTAAAAAGCAAAATTAACATAATAAATAATATTATGAACAAAAAATTTTTTTGAATAAAAAAGAATAATTGACTATTGTAATTTGCGACTTGATCATTAAATTTATAATTTTTAACAAAATCATAAATTTTTGTGTTAAATTCTTCTTCCATTATATTTTCTTGATTCAATAATGTTTTAGCAAACAAAATAGTATCATCAACAATAATGTTTAATTTTGAACGATCAATATTTTTACCTAATATATGATCTATTAAAATATATTTTCGAACATCATTTGATATATCGAGATTTAAATCTTCATAAAAATATTTAATTTTATTTTTCATATCTTCATAAAGAATATCTAAAATCTCTTCTTCATTTAAATCATTATAAAATATTTTTTTTTCATTTTGTTTTTTAATTTGATTCATTATCTTATTTTGCGCAAAATAAGATAAATTCAAAGGAGGAATTTTGTTAAAAATTTCTTTCCACTTCTCTTCGAAAATTTTTTTAACAATTTGTTTAGTTATTTCTTCGATTTTTTCTTTAATTTGTTCAACAGATATAGTTGAATCAGGAGTTAAAACTAAAATTGAAATAGAGTTATTTAACTCCTCCATAATTTTAGTTTTAATATCGTTTTTAATTGAATTAATTTGCGATGGATATAACAATCTTTTATTAAAAGATAGTTTATTTAACAAATCATTAATTGTTTTTTGCAAAAATTCTTATTGGGATAGAATTCGGACGATTTCTCTCATAAGAAAAATTTTCCCAAAGCCCCCCACAACACGAAGCAAGCAAGTTTCCAAGCACTCCGCGTTTATATATTGAATTAGTTAATCTTTTTGTAAACGAAAATATTTTGATTTTTTTAAAAATACAAAATAAATCCGTAAATCAGGTGAATTTTAATTCATGATTTTTTTTGATTGTATACCAATATTCAATATATTTCTCCTTTCGCCTTGTAATGGTTCTTATCCATCTCCTTGGTAAGTCAGTCCACTAAATTATTCCACATTTAGCTTTGAATTACTTACGACTACTATGGTTCTGCTTTCTTCTTGAGTCCATATTCAAGAATATGTTTTATATATTATTAAACTAATAAATGACTTTTAGAAGTATGAAAGTTATCTTATAATCTACGTATATAATAGTTTTAGGTGATAACGCCAATTAATTTGCTGAAATATTAAATTAAATTGCGAAGGAATATTTATTAAATGACGGAGAGTCTTTTATTCTTAAAATAAAAGCTGATAATTATGTTATACATCAAAAATATAACAAAAGCCCCGATATAGTTTATATAATTTTATTATTAACAAAAAATAAATTATCCTTTAAATCTTAGGCTTTTTTAGCTTATCCATGACTATTTTCAGTTCGCGTATTCTTAATTTCGCTTTTTTTCTCTGCTGTAATCTTATATTCTTTCGTCAATAAGACCAAGAAAATACTGTGATTGTATTATCCAACAACCCTGATTCGTTAAATCAGTTTATTATAAGACCTCTTTTCCGCCCTTTGACTATTTTTGAAATCTGCTAAGATTTTATTAATAATTTGTGTTTGTAAATCATCTAAATTATAAAAATTTAATTTTTTTCGCCATATTGTATTTACTTGTTGTAAAACAATTTGTTCCCATTTTGACGTATTTCCTAAATTAAGTTTATTTAAAATATTTTTAATTAATTGATTTTTAATATTAATAAGATAATTTAGGATAAATTGTCTAATTTCTTTGTAATTGTTATCTATATTAAGAGCACATATTTTTGCTTGTAAATCTAAATTGTTATCAAATTTTAAAAAAGGATAAATAGATTTGAATTCTTCAAGCAATGATGAAACTATTTTGTCATTTTCTCCTTTTTTATTTAAATTCCATATAAAATAAATTTTTTCAATTTTAGCTTTTATCGCCGCGTTTAAAATATCTTCTAAAGAATTTATGTTAGATAATTGAGGTAAATAAACAGTATTTTGATTTTCTTTATTAGTCTTATAATCAAAATAAAAACCTAATAAATCATCAGGCAAAGGATTTTCTGAATTATAATTATATTTAATGGCTTCTTTATTTTCATTAAAATCAATTATTTTAATATTATTATTATTTTGTTTGTCGCTATTATAAACAGGTTTATTAAAAAATAAATACCGTTCTTTAATTAAGTTAAAATATTTTTTTTCTTCATCCAGTAAATTGCTATCTAAAAAAAGATGTTTTAAAGGAGATTGTTTATATTCTTTAATAGAGAATAATTGTTGCAAATCGTGTTTTTTATGAAAATGCAACTCCCATTTATTTGGTTCTACTGTTTCGGTAATTTGTTCAAACGCTAATTGTAGATCTTCAGGTAAAATATTTAAATGTTTATGTTTAACAGCGATAATACCAGCGTGTTCTAAAAGTTCAATAATTTTTCTTGGAGTTTTGATATCATCTCTTTCAGAGTTTGTAATTTGTGCCATTATTTGTTCTAAATATTGTTCTGCTCTGATATCTAATGCGTAACTTTGAGATTTTTTCTTCAAAAAACCATTTATTTCTGTTTCAGACCAAGTATCTACAAAAATCAATCTATTAAAACGACTTAAAATAGCGGGATCTATATTATCTTTATAGTTAGTTGTTCCCATAATTAAAATATGTTTATTTTTATCAAATCGTACACCTTCAATTTGAGATAAAAAAGCAGTTATAATATTACCATGATCCGAACTAACCTTATCAGAAACACGGCTTTCAAATACCGCATCGCAGTCATCAATTAAAATAATACTAGGAGCGATTTTACGAGCCTCTTCAAAAATAGCATTAATTAATTTTGGACCTTCGCCAACATATTTTTTAGCAAAATCATCAGATGACAAAGCGAAAAATGGTAATCCCGCTTCTTTAGCGAAAACATTAGCTAAAAAACTTTTTCCTGTTCCTGGTGGACCATATAATAAAATACCTTTTTGTGTTTTTTTAACTCCCATATGTTTATATAAATCAGGGTATAATAAATAATTCAAAGATTCTTTTAATTGTTCTACAATGTTTTTCATTCCGATAACTTCATCAAAACCAGGATGATCTTTCATATTTTTTAAAAATTGTTGTGCTATTGCAGAATTTTCAGTTTTTAATATTGATTGAACATTTTTTTCTTGATTTTTTAAAATAACTTCTGTTAATTTAGATAAATTTTCCGAAGTTTTAAGTAAGTTTTCTGCTAATGATGTATATTGTGTTACAGTTGTTTCCAATAAAGTTTTATTTTCATTGTTTAAATCAGAAATTTTTTGATTTAAAACATTAATATGACCTTCGAGTTCCTGAAGATTATCAATATATCTTTGTTTTTCTTCCACTGCGAGTTTTTGATCCGCGGTAATTTGTT
>JAUZLI010000009.1:0-9135 GCA_032884955.1 Candidatus Phytoplasma vignae | reverse complement strand
TTGCTGCTTCTAATTGTTGTTTTTGTTGAATAGTTAAATCTTGAGCTTGGGCTAAATCATTTGCAGTTTGTTTTAATTTCTCAGTGATGCTTTCTAATTCTTGTTTTGTTTTGTCTGATTTAGTGATGGCATCATCTAATTGTTGAGATAAATTAGTTATTTCTTGTTCTTTTGTATCTAATTGTTCACGATAAGATATATTTTCCATCGTTAGTCGCTTATTTTCATTGTTTAAATCAGAAATTTTTTGATTTAAAACATTAATATGACCTTCGAGTTCCTGAAGATTATCAATATATCTTTGTTTTTCTTCCACTGCGAGTTTTTGATCCGCGGTAATTTGTTTTTTTAATGCTGACAAATTCGCTTCTTTTAAAGTTAAATTATTTTGTAATGTTTGAATGAAATTAGCTTGTGCTTTTAAATCATTGGTTAATTTGTTTTTTTCGTTTTGTGCTTGTAGTTTTGCTGCTTCTAATTGTTGTTTTTGTTGAATAGTTAAATCTTGAGCTTGGGCTAAATCATTTGCAGTTTGTTTTAATTTCTCAGTGATGCTTTCTAATTCTTGTTTTGTTTTGTCTGATTTAGTGATTTCATTGTATAATTCTTCTACCAAAACATTAATATCTTGGTTTTTGGATGCAATTTGATCTTGATATAAATTATTTTTTTGAAACGAACGTTTTTCTAAATAATTATAAGCATCAATTATTTGTTTTTGATGAGCTATAGTTTGTACTGTATCTGAACGATAATTTTGTTGTAAATCTTTTTTAGCCGATAAAATCCACGCAAAATTATCGACGAAAAAATTAATACTATTCTTACTAATTAAATTAAAGTTGCTAGGCCCATGCCAATAATCTTTCCAAAATTTTCCCTGAGATCCTTTAAATGCGTTTTTTTTATGTTTTAAATATGTTTCGTAATTTGCAAGATCAGGCGCATTCGCGACAAAACCTAAAACATATTCTTCAGGTTCTGATGTCATTTGATCCATAATATGAGGAAATTCTGTTAAAATGTTGTATTTTTGTAATAACTCTATTTTATATGCTTTATCTTTTCTTTCTAAAAATAATTTTTGATAAATTTCTTTATCAAATTCTTCTAAAATTTTTTCTAAGACTTGATCTAATAAAACCTCATTATTCGATAGCTTGGAAAAAATGGCTTTCAATTTTGCAATTTCAGGAGACATTTCCTTAGCTTTTTGATAAGCTAAAATATCTTCTTTAACAATTATTTCGGATGCTTGAATACTTATAAAATATATACAAAAAATTATATATAAAATTATATTTATCAATAACAAAAAATTGATAAGCAATTTATGTTTAAATTTACTTATTATCATATTTGATAAAACTTTCTAATAATAAAAAAATATTCTATAATAATACAAAATAAGATAATTCAATTTTAATTTAATACAAATTATTAATATTTTCTTTATATTGTGTATTCATATCTTTTTTACAAAAAGAAAAAAATATTATTATAGCAAAATAATATTATCATATTTTTATTTTTTTTATAAAATATTTTCAAAAATTATAAACTAGTTATAGTTAACATTAATAACAAAAAAAATTTATTAAATTTTTGTATAAAAATATTTTATTTTGTTAATATTTTGGATTTTAAAAGATATTTTCAAATACAAAACTAATAATAATTAAATATATCCTAATTAAGAATAATTTTTTGATATTATTTATCAAAATATCATAAAAATAAATAACAAAAAACCTATTGAATAAAAATATAATTATTAATAATAACAATATATTTTTCTAATAGGTTTTATTTTTTATTTTATAATTTGTTTTAAAATCATTTGAGTAATTTCATTAATAGAAGTATTTAAATCGTTTGTTTTAATTTCTAAAATATTTTTCTTTTGCACATAATATTCAATCAAAGGTAAAGTTTCTTTTTTATAAATAATCAAACGTTGACGAAAAGTTTCAATACTATCATCTTTTCGTTTAATTAAAACAGTGTTATCATTATCACAAAAACCATTATTTTTAGGTAATTTATTTTCTTGATGATAAATTTCTCCACATTGAGGGCAAATAATTCTACCCATAATTCTTTTTTTTAATAATTCATCTTCGGCATTTAAATAAATCACTTTTGTTAAAATAATATTTTTTTTGTTTAACTCTTTGGTCAAAAAAAAAGCTTGATTTAAATTACGAGGATAACCATCAATAATAAAGCCGTTTTTGATTTTATTATAATCTTGTAAACATTGACTTACTATATTATTGGTTATTTCATTTGGCACTAATAATCCTTGTTGTATGTAAAAATTAATTTTTTTACCTAAACAACTTTGTTCTTTTAAATTTTTACGAAATAAATCACCTATGGAAATATGAGGAATACTGAAATATTTGGATAAAATAGTGGCTTGCGTTCCTTTACCAATGGCCGGAGGTCCTATTAATATTAAGTTCATTATTTGTTGACCTTTCTTTTAATTAAAAAATGATTTAAATAAATGTCAAAGAATAGAAAAAATTTAAAAAATATAAATTTAATTAATTTTAAATCATTTTGCGAAATGATTTAAAAGTTGTATAAAACAAAAATAAAATTAAAAAATAACAATTAGATTACGCCTTTCTCATTATACAAGGATATATTAAGATATCAATATAAAAGATGATAATAATTAAAACAATTTAACGAAAATAAAATATTATTACAATATCATAAGCGAAAATCCCTATTTAATTTTTATTAAATTAAAAAATATTTTCAAAAAATACTATATATAATAACGATAATTTGTTTTTGATATTTTTTAATTTTTCATTATTGACTTTGAAAATAAAAATAAACTAAGTATGAATAACATTAAAATTATATAAAAATTTATCATTTTCATAAATAAAATAATGATAAAGAAAAATATACACAACTCAAACACAAAAAAAATAAAAATATTTTTAAATATTTTTATTTTATAGAAATTTGTAAAAGTTTTTGTTCGAAATAAATATTATTTTTTGATTTAATTTGAGAAACTAAATTATCAGTTATTTCGAAAACAGTTTTATTATAAAAATGTTTAATATTTCCTATATTACGGCTATAGATGTTAAATTTATCATTTAAAATTTTTAACAATAGGGAAGGATTAATACCATCTTCTCTACCTAAGTTAATAGTTAATTCAGTCATTGTTCTATTATTAAATTTATTATAAGAATAATTATTTTTCGGTACAAATCGAGAAGAATAGTTATTTCTTTTTTCATAAGAAGATGTCAACCTATTACCGCCCCAATTTTTAACTTCTTCAATATGTTCATATTTTCTTTGTTTAGGCATTAAATTTTGTAATAATCCATTAATAATAACCGATGCTTCAAATTTTTGCAACAATGATTCTACGAAAGCATTTGTTTTCTCCACTTCATTATTATTTTCTTTAGTTGGTTTATTAATTAAATTAATAATTTTTTGTTGAAAAAAATGTTCTTTAGCTTTGTTAACTTCTTCAACTGTAGGTATTGGTAGATGAGTAATTTTTTCTTTCAAATAACGTTCTAATTGTTTCAATTGTGAAATTTTTTTCATACCGATAAAACTATATGCTATACCTGTTTTACCAGCTCTACCTGTACGGCCGATTCTATGTACATAAACTTCATGTTCATGTGGCAAATCATAATTAATAATAATTTTAACATCAGAAATATCTAAACCACGAGCTGCTACATCTGTAGCAACTAATATTTTAATATTATTTTTTCTAAAATTATTCATGACATATTGTCTTTGGTTTTGTTTTAAATCACCATGTAAGGCGTCAACAAGAAAATCTCTTTCTTGAAGATAACTAAAGATATTATCAACATCTCTTTTAGTATTAGCAAAAATAATTAAAGAATCAGGATTTTTTTGATCTAATAAACGTACTAATAATTTATTTTTATCAAATTCTCGAATCAAAAAATAATACTGTTCTATTGTTTTAACTGTTAAATTTTCTTGTTGTACTTTTAAAATTTTTGGATCTTTTTGATATTTAGAAGCAATTTTTTTAATAGTTAAAGGTAAAGTTGCCGAAAATAAAACAGTTTGTCTATCTGAAGGAATATTACGTAAAATAGTCTCTAAAGCTTCTTGGAACCCCATTTTTAACATTTCATCTGCTTCATCTAAAGTTAAAATACTAACAGCTGATAAATCTATTTTTTTACGTTCTAACAAATCAATGATTCTACCTGGAGTAGCAATAATAATATGTGGTTTTGTTTCTAATATTTGAAATTGTTTAACATAAGATTCTCCACCATAAATTACTGCAATTCTAATTTCTTTGTAAAATTTTAATAGTTTTTTAATTTCATTAAAAACTTGTAATGCTAATTCTCTGGTAGGGCATAAAATTAAAGATTGAATTTGTGATTTTTGATGATCAATTTTGCTAATAATAGGAATACTGAAAGCGAAAGTTTTACCAGTACCTGTTTGAGATTGAGCGATAATATCATGACCTGCAATCATTTCTGGAATAACTAAAGCTTGTATAGGAGTAGGATTAGCAAAATTTAAATCTTTTAAAGCTTTTTCAATCTGTTCTAATAAATTAAATTGTTTAAATAAAATACTCATTTATAAATTTCCTCATTAATATAAAAAATTTTTTTCATTATTTCAGTCATCTTAAAACAATCAAATGAATAATGTTAAATAATATCGCAAATAGATATATTTCAGTTTTTTTGTATAAAATAAATAGTCTTAAATATCTATCCATTTACATATTATCGATTAGATTTAAAATATTATGTTAAATTAAAAATAAAAATTATATTAACATAATTTATTATAATTATTTTTTTTGATAAAAAATATCAAGATAAAACAAAATCTCAAAACAAAAAACATTCTCTTTGACAATATAAGTTTAAAAAAAAGTATTCATAATCTATATAAAAATAGATAATTAATTTAAAAAGTTAATGAAAATCAAATTTGATATATACAAAAAATAATTATAACTGTATCTAATTATACTTTATTATTCGCATTAAATAATAAAAAATAGTAATAAATATTTCTTAAATAATGTTAATATATGGAATTACTTATTTTATATACGAAAATGTTTAATAATATTTAATTTTTTCTTTATTTCTATAATAAAGTATATCTGCATAAAAATTTTTGCATATTTTAAAATGAAAAAACATTATATAATAAAAATAATTTCATTTTAAAATAAAAAAATATCTTTAAATTATATACAAAGAATTATTATTAATATTAAATTTAATTTAATAAAAAATTTATAGATATTTATCAAGATTTTTTTTAATTCTTAATTTGTCTTCTTTTTGTTTTAATTCTAATCTTTTATCGTATTTTTTTTTACCTTTAGCTATATAAATTTCTAGTTTTAATAAATTACGTACAGATATAATTTTAGTAGGAATAACATTGAATCCTTTTATTTTTATTTTATTTTTAATCTGCAAAATTTCTCTTTTGTTTAATAAAAGTTTTTTTAATCTTTTTTCTTCAAAATCAAAATTATTGCAAAAATTATATTTGGATACAATCATATTAACAACAAAAAGTTCATCTTTTTCAAAATGAACATAAGCATTATCTAAATTAACTTTACCTAAACGGATAGATTTAACTTCATTACCTAATAATTGTAAACCTGCTAAATATTTTTTTTCTAAAAAATAATCGTAAATAGCTTTTTTATTAATAATAATTTTTCGCATTTTTATATTCTCAAATTTTTATATTTCATAATGAACAATGTTATTAATTGAAAAAAATTAAATGCTTTTTTTTATAATAACAAAAAATTATTTATCGTTTAAATTATTTATATCAAAATAAGGCATTTTTTATTACTATATAACTATTTTTGATATTTTTAATTTCTTAACTTTGGTTTTTATTTAATTTTTGATATTGAAACAAAGCATTTTCGATTACCATATGAGCTTTTTGAATACCTTCTATTTTTTCAACAATGACTTTTTTCTGTTCTAAATCTTTATAATGTAATAAAAAATGTTCTATTTGTTCTAATAGAAAAACTGGTAAATCATTAATATTATAATAAGAGTTCATAGAAAAATCACAACAAGGAACTGCGATGATTTTTTCATCTAATTCTCCATCATCAATCATACGAATAACACCTAAAGGGCGACATTCAACCAAAGTCATAGGTTCTAATGGTTCTTGAGATAAAACAAAAACATCTAAAGGATCATTATCATCACAAAAAGTTAAAGGAATGAAACCATAATTCAAAGGATAACAAAAAGAAGATTTTAAAAATCTATCTATAATTAATAAACCAGTTTCTTTATCTAATTCATATTTTTTTTTACTTCCTTGAGGAATCTCAATTATAACTATAAATTTATCTTTTGTGATTCTTTTAGCATTAATATTTTCTAAAAAATTCATTATTATTTATCTCTCTTTGATATGATTTCTTCATTCTTAATTTTGGATTTTTATGTTTAAAAATATTTATTTTCAACAGAATATAAATAAATTTTTATTATTAATTAATTTAAATTATTATTAAAAAAGATTTTTTTTTTAAAAAATGATTTTTTGTTTTGAGCAACATTAATCATCAAATGATGAAAACAAATATGTTCATTTTTTTCTTTATCTAAAAGTAAAACTTTATCTACTAATCTTAATTTGTCTTGATTATCATCTGATTCTTTAAAAATTTCATAGAAACAAAGATAAAAATTATTCAATGCATCTTTTTCTATTTTATTTTTTTCTATTTTTAATACAAAACCAACTGTTTTATGAACATTTGAATGTGATAGAACTAAACACATTTCACGTAAAGGTTTAATTTTGTTTTTGTCAACATGTTGATGAAAAGTAAAATTTTTAGGAATAAAAGTTTTGCTTAAATTTTGAATTAAACGAAAAAGTAAATTTTGTTCTAATTCATCAATATCGCTATTTTGTATAATTAAATCTGTAAATTGCTTAACAGAAATATCAATCTCTTCTGTTGAAGTTTCATGATTAATATTTTCTTTTAAATGCTGACAATAAGAAAACAAATGTTTTTGAAAAGTATCTAAATCAAAATCTGTAAATTGTAATATCTCAGAAATTAAATCAAATAAAGAATAACCCGCTACTTGGCAATTACAAAAAGAAATATTTACAGTATAAAAATTCTTTAAATTTTCATTGGGAAAATAAAAAAAACCAGCATTTGGATTCTGTTTAAGTAAACGATAAAAACTAGATGTTTGTAAGGCGATTCTATCGTATTTATCATCAATAAACTCTTCTTTAATTCCTGAAAAATTTAAAAAATTAAAGACAAAATTTATTTGAGATAAATGATGATCAATTAAAAAAAAACAAAACTGTTTTAAATTTAACCATTCGTTAAATGAAGCACAAGGTAAAGTGCTTACAGAATCAACACCATAAAATAATTTAATTTTTTTTGAAAATAAAGACCCTAAATCGTGCTTCCAACCTATAATATAATGTAATTTATCACTATTAATTTGATGATCAGATGTTAAAACATTTTTTGGAGCATTATTTATCATATCATTATTATCATTAACAACTTCTGCTACATTATCTGATCTATTATTAGTAATGATTGAATCATCTTGAACAACATTTTCAGTGGAATTTGATTTTTTATTTTCTGATGTTGTTTCAACTAAAGGAATCAACTCTGTTTGTGTTTTGTTAGAAATAGCACTAATAAATAATGTTTGGTTACTCAAACATAAATTCAAAAAAATAAATGAAAAGCATAAAAAAATATTTTTAGTAAAAAAATAATTTTTTTTTATCAATTTAATGTTCTTTCTAATGAAATTATTATACAAAAATTTACTAGAAACATGAAAATCAATTAATTTTAATTTGAAATTCAAATTACAAAATTAATATAACAAAAATATTTTAAATCATTTTTTTAAAAAAAATAAAAATTTAATGGTGGCTCCGGACAGAATCGAACTGCCGACACGAGGCTCTTCAGGCCACTGCTCTACCGACTGAGCTACAGAGCCTAATAAAAGAATGGCGGTCCGAACGGGAATTGAACCCGTGATCTCCTGCGTGACAGGCAAGCATGTTAACCACTACACCACCGGACCTTTATATTGGTTGCGGGGATAGGATTCGAACCTATGACCTTCGGATTATGAGCCCGACGAGCTACCAAACTGCTCTACCCCGCGATCTAACTGCTAACACATAAATTCTAACATATAAAAATAAATATTTAAACCTAATAATTAATTGAATTAAATTGAACTAATTGGAGGAGGAAGAGGGATTCGAACCCCCGCGCCTTTTCAGACCTCTCAGTTTTCAAGACTGACCCCTTCAACCGAACTTGGGTATTCCTCCGTTGAAAATGGTGGACCCGGTAGGATTCGAACCTACGACCAACCGGTTATGAGCCGGTAGCTCTTGACCAACTGAGCTACAGGTCCGATGGTAGCGGCAGAGGGAATCAAACCCTCGACCTCACGGGTATGAACCGTGTGCTCTAATCAACTGAGCTACACCGCTATTTTTTTAATTTTCTGCAATAAATATGGTGGAGCTTAGCGGGATCGAACCGCTGACCTTCTGTGTGCAAGACAGATGCTCTTCCAGCTGAGCTAAAGCCCCTCAATCAAATTAAATGGTACCTAGAGCCGGACTTGAACCGGCACGGTCTTACAACCATGGGATTTTAAGTCCCACGTGTCTACCAATTCCACCATCCAGGCGCAATTTTTTTAATTATTAAAATTAATTTCAAATAATAATAATGGTGTCCCGTAAAGGACTCGAACCTTTGACACCTTGATTAAAAGTCAAGTGCTCTACCAACTGAGCTAACGGGACATATATTTTGTTAAAATGGTGCCAAAAGCAGGAATCGAACCCGCAACCTACTGATTACAAGTCAGTTGCTCTACCTAATTGAGCTATTTTGGCCATCTCATTTTCATAATAAATAAATAAATCTGGTAGAGGATAAGGGACTCGAACCCCCGACTTCCTGCTTGTAAGGCAGGCGCTCTCCCAACTGAGCTAATCCTCTTTTTGGGGTTTTTTAAGTAATTCTTGGCG
>JAUZLI010000008.1:0-20528 GCA_032884955.1 Candidatus Phytoplasma vignae | reverse complement strand
AACATTATTGCCATGGTTCTAATTGGGCCATGATGGCTTCTTTTTCTACTTGGAAACAAGCTTTGATGGTTTCATCGGTTGCTTGTTGACTTTCTTGGTTTAAAGCGGCTAATCTTTTTCTTAATTGAATTTTTTCATTGATTTGGTGCATTTCTTTGGTAATGGTTTCGATTTTCTTTTCCAAGTTTTCTTGATCTTTGGTAAAATTAGTTTTTTCTTGCGTCGTTAAATGACTATTTTGTAATTTTTCTTTAATGCCTTTTAAAATTTGTACTAATTCAGCTTTCTCTTGCCACATTTTCCCTTTGGCTTCTAAATAAAGAATTTCTTTTTCTTGTTTTAATTTCGCTTCGGTTAAAAAATGTTTTTCCGCTAAAGGGAGCTGGTCATTGATTTTACTTTCTTTTTCTTTTAATTCTACTTTTAATTGTTGTAAATAAGTGTTAATGTTCTTTTTTTGGTCACCTTCGGTTTGTTTTTGGGTTAAATACGTAATTATTTTTTGTAAGTTTTCTTTACGGTGAGGATCAGTAATTGTTTTTAAAACTGCTTGATGCGCCTCAATTTGCGTTTTTAAGACGAATTCGTCGCTTGGTGTTATGGGAGCAGCTAATGGCAAATCGGTTTTGGGTTTTACTTCTCCCACCTGCGTAAATTGTTGATGCGGATCGAAATAATAATAAAGTAAACTTAAACCGCCTATGAGCGTGACCAAGATCATCAAAAAAATCCATTTATGTTTGGGTTTGGTCCAATATTTTCTTTTGATTTTTTTCATATTTTTTACCTTTCTCCATTTATTATTTTTTTCCTTGTTTGTTGGGTTTTCAATTAGTCATTTTCCTGGTTTTCCTGATCACTGGCTAACCTCTTTTGCTCTTTTGATTTAGGTTCAAAATTGATTAAAGATTCCAGGATGATCTCTTTTGGAGGTTGTTGTTGATTAATATCTTTAATTAATTGCTTGATCTTTTTGGGTTTTATTGACTGGTTTTCGAAATTATTTTCCGTAAATTGGGGAAAATTAAAAAAGATTTTTTTAATAATAAACATTAAAACAGTGGTAAATAAAGCACCCACGATAAAACCAATGGCGAAATTGAGATCATTCATTTTCCACCTCCTTTTGACCTTGGTCCTGTTGGAATAATTCCTTCATTCGTTGTTGCATTGCGGGATCTAATGCTTCGAAGTTGTTTATATCTTCGGTATCCGCAGAAGAATTAGTTTTTTCATGATTGCATGTTGTTTTGAATGGCGCTTGATGGGCGTTTTTTTTCGCTTGTCGCGCAACCATTTCTGCATTTGTTTTTGAATTTGGGCATTGATTTTGCGTTGGGTTTCATTAATTTTCGCTAATTCTTTTAATAATTTTTTTTCTAAGTATTCTTGTTTGGCGTTTTTGACTTCTAAGTCTTGGAGTTTTTTCTGCGGAAAAAAAAGACCCAAAATTAAATCTTTGCCGAAAATCACGATATTAGTTATTAATTTAAAAATGGGTTTAAAACCCGAGATAATTAAAATGGTGAAAATGGTAGTTTGCATCACATCCATTCTCTTTTCTAGGATTTCGGCCGTCGTAAATCCTCGGGCGTATTTAACGCAAATATTGCCCATGGTGGTGCATATCGAAAATAACCACGAAAAGAACCACATCTTTGATGACCTCCTCTTTTTTTATTGGGTTAAATGTTCTTTTAATTGTTGTACCAGGGTTTCGAGTTCATGAAGCAGCGTTTGGATTTCTTTTTTCATGCGTGCACTGGAAAGCATTTTTTTTCTTTTTAAGGGGACAGGATGTTTTACTTTTTTGGTTTTAATTGGTTTTGATGGTACTTTTTTGGTGTTTGGTAGATAAGTAAAGACCATTGGATTAACCTTCTTTCTTTGGGATTTTCTTTGTCTCCCTCTGGTTAAAGAGAGAAAGCGGAAGAGGAGCGCGAGCGACAACAACTTTCTCTCTTTAGCCAAAGGGAGAACAGATCTTATTTTTTTATTTTTAATTTAATTCCTTTGACTTCACGTTTTAAAAATTCGGAGGGGCGAAAACGTACCGCCGTATAAGCAGGGATTTTCCTTTTACCCTTCGTGATTGTTTTCCATTGACCTGTTTTTTTATTATAATGATTTTCCAAACTAGGCCTTAAGGAACTTTTCACTGGTTTGAGGATGAATCGCCCCAATTGACGTCCTAACCTCACTTCGGCGTTCGTTCGAATAGCCTTGACTAACACTTTTTCAAAAACCTTAAAAAATTGTTCCGCCTCATAAGGGCTCACTTGACCTTCTTGGGCCAACACTTGGATAAATTCTTCTTTATTCATTGGATTTGCAACCTTCTTTCTTTTGTTCTTTCTGCGCGAATAACGTTTGATAATGCGTTAAGGTCGTTTTAAAGGCTAACGCTTCTTTTTTCATGCGCTGGATAAAATTTAAATCTAAAGTAATTTCGGTTAAATAATAATCGGTTTCTTGAAAGAAAACCAAAAAATAAGCTAACTGGGCGGCGGAACAATAAAGACCACATTGGATTTGCGCCCAATAGTAAGGAGGGACGATTTTTTTTTGGAGAAATGCTTGCCAACTATTGCCTTTTTCCAAAGGACATTTAATTTCTAAGATCGTTTGGGATGGTTCATGATAACCATCTAAAGAAGCGGAAAAAATATCTTTCACAAAAACCGCGGGTTCATAATTTTTTTTGGTTAACACCGAAAAAAATAAATTTGCCTTGGGTTCTGTTTTTTTCCCATGTTCGATCGCTTCATTAGAGACAAAAGTTGGTTTAAAAATTTTCTTTTTCAGTAAATCTTCGGGGGTTTCATAAGGATTTAACCCCATGATGGTTCCGATTTCAGAAGCGTTAATGTAATTTTGGCGATGTCGGAACCAAGCCCAACTATTTTGTTTTAAATTAATTTTTTTCATTGAAGTAATTCCTTTTCTGTTGCGCAATGATCAAAAGCGTAAAATTGACACATTTTTTTTAATTTATGAATAATTCTTAAAGCCCGCATTTTTTCTTTTTCGTCAGGTCGTATGATAAAATGATGCATTAACTGGCGCAGATCAAAATTAGAATTAATAAAAGTATGTTTTTTCTGTTCCGCACGCATATCGAGCACAGGAAATAAAATATTATCTCTTAAATAAGGAGTTAACGCTTCGGCGCCTAAATTATCGAAAAAGAGATAAGGAATTTCACATAATAAGTTCATTTTTTGTTCGATGGTGTCATCATATAAATGTTCTTTAATTTGACGTGGTAAATGAGGCATTCTTAAAAACAAAAAATCTTTTCGTGTTTGCATTAACTGTTGGATAATCCTGTGAAACAAGAAAGTTTTCCCTGTCGCAAAACCACCGTGTAAATATAAACTCGGTAACTGCGGTTGATGATAAATCTTCGTCCAATGGGTTTTGACTAAAGGATTAATCTTTTTTTGGTGAACCATTTGGGCAAAATCCGTTTTGGTTAACTGTGCGAAATCGATTTTTTGTTGAAACAATAAATGATAATTCATAATTTTATGTTGATAAGCCAGTTGCCGTGTTGCTTCTGTTTCCACCGATTTAAAATGTAAATAAGGTTTCGTGACTAACGTTAACTGATAAGAACGATGCGGATCCGTGTTTTCTTTGATCCGAAAATAACGTTCAAAATGAATTAAATCTTTAGCGACATAATCTTTCCCATAAACTAAGTCTTTCGTTTCAGGATATTTTTTCATGTTTTTTTGAATTTCGGTTAATAATAAATTAAAATCACTCATATTTATTTATCTCCGCATAAAAGATTATTATTTGGTTGGGCATCTTTTTGTAAATCACCCCAAATATTTTCTTCAGCACTTTGCAGTAGCTGTGTCAAAGGGGATACCGCCAGAGATTGTTTGACTTCTAACGTTTTGGTCAAAGGATGAAATTGATAATTTTTTTTTAAAGCGGGGTTAATTTTAATACACAAAGGCGGCTGCGGCATTGCTTGTAAGATCATTTTCAAAGCCTCTAAATCTTGATAATTTAAATATAAATGAGCCAAAGCGAGATTATAATTAGTTTTTCGCTGAAACAAAAACATTTTCCATTTTCTTTTTTCTTCCGTTAGCAAATGATACATAATTGGTTTTAAACCATATAAATATTTTTTCATTTTTTTATCAAACTCTCTTTCCGTTTGACTTCCCAAGAAAAAAAGTCAAACTGTTTTTTAGTAAACAATTTGACTTTATTTTTTCGTTTTTTATTGGTTCTTTTTGGATGGGTCACAACTAGCCATGTTTGAATATCTTTATTAATATTTTCATAATTTTTTATTAATATAAATATCACATTTTACATTACTATTAAAAGTTTCAGCAATTGGATTATATGGTTTTTTTAAAATAATTTTTAATCCTATCAAAACAATATCACGAAAACCATTTTCATTTAATTTAGTTAAATTAGCTAATACAAAAAGGAATAATACTACAAATTTTATCAATATAATAATTAATTGTAAAAATTAAATCTTCATTTCTATTTTTATTTTTCCTTTTTTCTTTTATTTTGTTTTTAAATATATTCATCTTTTTAATATCTTTAATCCACGTCTAAGAAATTATTTTTCTGGGAAAAATAAGCAATTAATTCTTCATTCATAATTTCTTTTTTTCCAGTCGGAGTGGGTTGAAAAAACTTTTCTTTCCAGGGTTTTTGGCGGTGGATAATATCTGAAATTTCAAAAGGACGATATATTTAATAATTTCTGAAGAACTTCATCAATAATTTGTTTATCCTGCTACTTTAATTTATTTATATCACCCTTAACCGAGGGTTTTATAATAAAACCTTTGTTATTTTTTTTAATATGATGATATAAAATCGGGAAATCAGAACCATATAACCAAAGCTTCTAACCGTGCTTTCATTAAAGGTCTTTTTCTAACTAATAAAGATTTAATTTGTGCATAATAAATAATTTTATGTAATCTTAAATGGTTTAATGCGATTTTCTTTTCAATTAATATAATTAACGACATCGAAAATATTAATTTCTTTATCTTAATTTTTCATTAATAATCCCCTTTTTATCCTTTTAATATTACTTTCGATATTATATATCGTTTCTTTTAAAAAACAAGTTTTTTGTTTAACTGAACAATCTTTTTTATAGTTATCATTTTCTATTTTGTTTTTTCCCTTTCGATTATTATGATTTTCCCTCAATGGTTAATAAATTATATTAGTCACATGAAAACATCAACTGAATAATTTGATGTTGAAAATTCCATGAATAATCTCTTCTTAAAATAATTTTTTTACTATTTTGATTATAATATATTTCCATTAAGATTACAAATTGATTTGTTTAATCGCTTTATTTGTTTATGAATTTTTTTAAATAGCTATTTATTTTCTTACTTCCTTTTTATTAACTTTTTATTTTCCTACATATAGGAAAGCAAGTTTATAACAATATTTTTTTCTTTCATTGTTATAAAAACCTTCGATTGCTATTAATTTAAATTTTTAAATTTCTTTTATTGATTTTATCTTAACAAATTGTTGTATTTTAAAACAAAAAAAGACCGAAAAAGGTCCCTAATTAACATAAAAATTTTTAGTTATTTATTTTTTGAGTAAATTTGCAAAGTCTAAAATAGAAATAGATATCAATAAATCATTAAATTTTGGCAATTTTAATTTACTATTTTCTAATTATTTTTTACGGAAAAAACCGCAAAATTCTAAAAGTCGAAGGAGGTGCAAAAACATATTAATTAAAGTCATATGAAAACCGAAAGCTATTAACCATTCATATTTTTGGGGAAAGCGTTGGGTCACCAAGTATTCTGCATCGTTAATATCTATTCGCTAAAAAAAGAATCGTGGAAAAAAATTGAAGAAACAAAATAGTTAACAAAAAGATGGGGCTTTTGACTTTGTAAAATTCCAAAATAGCATAAACAATTAAACAAATAAACCATAAAATAACTAATAACATGGACAAAAATTGGAATTTCTGATCAACGAGTAAAATATTTTTTATATATAAAATATAAACAGTGATGGTTAGTACCAAAGTACCTCCCAACGCTAACACAATACCAGTAAAACCGTTTTGATAATGAAGATAAAAATGAAAAGCCATTAACCCAAAACCAAGACCTTCGTGGCCAGCGAAAAACAAAGCGTAGTATTTTTGAAAACGCGGTGAGAAACGGTGCAACCAAAACAATAAAATCCCAAAAACAACGCTAATGAGAGTATAAAATAAACCTAATAGGATCATGGTAGAAACAGCTAAGTCGTCGAAATTCAATCCTTTTAACAGCATAAAAATAGTAAAACTTGTCAAAAAACTTAATAATAATAACCCTACAGTTTTTTGGATAATAGTTTTTTTCGTACAAACTAAAGCATCAGTAGTTGTTTCTGTTTGATATTGGGTTTTAATTTTTTCGGTGATATAATTTTGAGGTCGGCAGAGCGTTTTCATTTTAGTTATCATTTTACTAAATTTAAGTTTAAAAAAATTAAATAAGAACATAAAAAAGCCTCCTTGTTTTTCTTTTTTTTAACAGTTTAGACTCATATTAAGGAGAAAAAATAAATAAAACTTTCAAAAGATAATAAATTATTAATAAAAAATTTTAAGATATTTTTATGTTTTTGTCTTTCCATTATAGAACATATTTGTTGAGTTATCAAATTTAAAACCAATTTTAGATAACTGATATGAACATTGTTTTATTATCAGATAGATTTATTATTTTAATTTATTTAATAACCTCGCCAGTCTTTTTATCAAATTCAATAATACATTTAATTGTTTGACCATCGGGTTGATATTGAGTTTGTTTAATTAATGTCTCATTATCTTTGTCAAATTCAGATATATAATCAATTTTTTGACCGTCTGCTTGATATTGAATTTGTTTAATTTTATTTTCAGTATTTTTATCAAATTCAGCTATAATATAATCAATTGTTTGACCATCTTCTTGATATGCAATTACTTTAATTTTATTCCCATTATTTTTATCACATTCAGTTATATAATCAATTTTTTTACCATCCGATTGATATTTAATCCCTTTAATCGCATGTCCAGTATCTTTATCAAATTCAGCTATATGATCTATTGTTTTACCATCAGGTTGATAGTAAATTTCTTGAATTATATTTGGGCTTAATTTTGTGATGACTTTTTGTAATTCTTCTTTTTCTTTAGCTAATTCTTCGATTCTTTTTGTTAAACAATCCAATTTATTCTTTTCTTTCCTTGCTGTTTCCTCCCTTATTTCTAAAGCATCTTTTAAAAATTTATTTTCAATTTTTAAATAATTTATTTTGTTAATTAATTCTTGAATTTGTTGATTTAAAATGATTACTTGATTAGTTAATTCTTCAATTTTAGCAACTAATTCATCTTTTAATTTTTGTATATTAATTATTTGATTTTCTAAATTAATTTTGTCTGTCTCTAAAGCTTTTTTTCTTTTAATTAATGCTTCGGTTTGATGATTTGAAAAATTTACTGTTTCCATTAATTCTTTCACTTTTGTAACTGATTTATCTTTTAAATTTTTTATCTCTGTGATGTTATTTTCTAAATTGTTTTTACCTACTTCTAAAGATTTTTTTTCTTGAGTTAATTCTTTATTTTTTTTATTTAATTCTTCGATTTGTTGTTCTAATTCCGTTTTAACTTCGTTTGATAATTTGGTTTTCAATTGTTCTTGTAACTTTTCTATTTCTTGATTTAAATTCACTATTTCGTTATTTTTTACATAAATTATTTTGCGCAATTTATTTATTAATTCAATATTAATTATTCCTTTATCTGTTGTTTCTTTAGTTAATGCTTTAATTTTATTATTTAATTCTTCGATTTGTTGCTCTAATTGAGTTTTTACTTCGTTTGGGATTTTGGTTTTCCATTGTTCTTCTAAATATGTTTTTTCTTTATCTAAAGAAATAGTTTGGTTATTTAATTCTTCAATTTTTTTAGTTAACAAAGTAATTTGTTCAGTTAATACTGGGATTTGTTGTTCAAATTCCACTTTTATATTTATCTTTTGCTGGTTTTCTTTAATAATTAATGTTTGAGTTTCTATTTGTTGTTCTAAATCTGCTTTTTCTTGATTTAAAGAGATGAATTTTTGAATTAATGCTTCAATCGCTTGACTTTTTTTTAAAGAAACTTCTTCGACTGATTGTTCAACTTCTTTTTCCGCTTCTTCCCAACTATCTGGTGATGAATTTGGTGCTTCTACAGAATTTTTTTCTTTTATAAATTGATAGAAACCTAAAGTTACAAAAACGAATAATACAATGAAAACGATAGATATTAAAATAACCCATACATCAATAAAAAAATTACTTTTTTTAATTAGCATAATAAAAACTACTTTCTAATCAAAATATAAATCAAATTAATTTTCATTTTAAATAATAATAATTTCATGAATGTTATTTTTAAAATCAATAATAAAAATTATATTCTACTTTGGTTTTTTAATATAATTTGTAATATTAGAAACATTATATCTGATTATTTTGATTCTCCATGGAAAACTCCTTTTCTTATAAAAATTAGATAAAAATAACTATCATAATTTAAATTTGATTCATTTTTTAAAATTTTGATCGTTTGATATGCGGTGTTGTCTTCTATTTTTTCATTCGATAAACCCATGCTTATCCTTTCTTTCGGCTTTTATCAATGCTAGTTATTAGTGAGATAACAAAATATTTAGATCTTTTTGGCGCTTTTTTTCTTTTGATTTTATCGTTCAGAATTCATTTTAATTCTAAAAAATAGCATTAGTTAATCAATATAAAAAACTATTCAAATGTTTCTGGTATAATCGGGGGACAAATAGTATGCAAATAATTAGGATATGTTCTTGAACATTCTCGGTTATCAATATACCAATCATCATAAAACCATCCATCAATGTAGCTATACCGATGGATCCTTCCCTCCTCATCATAAAGATTTTGACTGTAACGACCAAATTTATTACGAATTTCTCTACCGCTATAATATTGATTAGAACGAATAGGACAACTATTTAACCAATTTTGCATCTTTTGTCGCTCACCTAAAACTATTTGTTTTCTTAAATCTTTGTTACTACATTGAATAATGTAATTAGTATTAGTAGTTGAAAAAGTAAATTCAATTTTTAAAACAAAAAAAGCACAAGTAAGTTCTCTTTTTACCAAAGATTTTCTAATTGTGTTGGAATCTATCAACTCATATTTGTAACCGACAGGTATTTCATAAATACTCATGATGTGTTTATCAATTGTTTCTGTTAAAGGATTATCCCGTAATAAACAAAAAGAATCTTTAATATTATTTTCTACCCAATTAATAATTGCTTTTTTAGGATCAGCTGCATCAGGAAGAATGATAATTTGTTCTTTTTTCTGCTGACAATCAACAGTCCAACATTCTGTATCTGTTTCGAAAGTAAATCGTTGATTATTATTAAACCAATTGTCATTTTGTGTTTTCGCATAACCACCGTTTATGTTCTTGTTTACCCAATCGATTATAGTTTGTTTTTGATTAGTAGAATATCCGAGATTAATACTCCGATAGGTTTTTTGCTGACAATCAAAAGTCCAACACTCTGTATCTGTTTCAAAAGTAAATCGTTGATTATTATTAAACCAATTGTCATTTTGTGTTTTAGCATAACCACCATTGATGTTCTTGTTTTGTTATTTGTTTTATTATTAATTTTCATTTTCTTATAAAAATTAGTCATTATTTTTTTCAGATTATTTAAAATTTCTTTATGTTTTTATCAATGATTTTATTTTTTAAAAAAATTGATACTAAAGATATAAAAGATAAAACAAATGTAATCGCAAATATTTTATTAAAGTTTATTGTATTTGGTTTTAGAAATTCGTATGGAGATTTATTAAATATCAAAATAGCCATTCCATATAAAAAACAATGAATTAAAGAAATATAAAAATTTTTTAATTTTAAAGTAGTTTTGTCTAAAAAAAAGTAGTAATAAATAAAAATTAGAGGCAAAAAAATATGTTCTAAATTAGCAACTAAAATTGCAAAAAAATTTCTTTGATAATAAAGTTTCGGATTTTCTATTTGAAAATTATAACTTAAAAGTAATAAACAATCTATTAAAATAATAAAACTTAAATATTTTTGTATCTTATTGTTTATATTAAAAAATAAAAATAAAAAGTAAATATTTATTAACAAAACAGTTTGACGTGTAAATAAATATAATGAAATAAAAGGTTTATGAAATCCTTTAATTAAACCTAACGTTAAAATTATTGAATTAATTATTAAAAATATTTTTTTGATTTTTATGTTCATTAGTTTGTCTTTCTTTTTAAAGGTAGCGGTATTAAACCTAATGTTTCGGTTATATAATGCTTATAAATTCTTAAAAAAATCTTCACATTCAACCTTCATACCATCAATATAAAAACAAGCTCCTAACTATTCCAATGTCCAAATTATACCATACATAATCAACTATTTTTATATCACTTCATCTTTTTATCGGTATGATTTTAATTTTTTAGAATAATTAATCAATTTTTACAAGTAATAATCCAAAAATCACAATTGATTTCAACAGTCAATTATTGAATATCATTGAAAAGTTTTAATTAAATCAGGTTTGGTTGGTGGAGGGCTCGTATCCCAGTAGCCAGAGAAGTCAACCCAACAATGACGATCACTGCTGCTAACTCCAACAAGCATCTCATTCTTCCGATTGGATTTATAAAAAGTGACAGCATCAAAAACCCATGAGTCAATCAACCAACGTTCATAGTATTTATAATATAAAACATCAGCAAAAAGTCTTTCTATACCGAAACTTGTAACAGTATTCTTACTATCAGAATACAATGTACGATCACTTCGCCCTAATTTATCTCTAATTTCAAAAACTGTGTATTTACCTGGTTTGAATAAACATTGAGCTTGCCATTGTTGGAGACGCTTATAATAATCATGACGACAAGTAAGGTGATAAATAGCCGTATTGGTTTCACAAGTATGTTTCATAATATCACCCTCATAACGATAATTACTGGCTTTAATAAATGACATATTTTGTTTGTTTTTCCACTCTTTGATAGTTGTGTGAGGGTTAGGGGAATCAAGAAGAACGATAATTTGTTCTTTTTTATGCTGACAATCAACAGTCCAACATTCTATATCTGTTTCAAAAGTAAATCGTTGATTATTATTAAACCAATTGTCATTTTGTGTTTTAGCATAACCACCATTGATGTTCTTGTTTACCCAATCGATTATAGTTTTTCGTGGATTGACAGAATATCCGAGATTAATACTCCGATAAGTTTTTCGCTGACAATCAACAGTCCAACATTCTATATCTGTTTCAAAAGTAAATCGTTGATCATTATTAAACCAATCGTCATTTTGTGTTTTCTCATAACCACCGTTGATGTTCTTGTTTGCCCAATCGATTATAGTTTTTCGTGGATTGACAGAATATCCGAGATTAATACTCCGATAAGTTTTTTGCTGACAATCAACAGTCCAACATTCTATATCTGTTTCAAAAGTAAATCGTTGATTATTATTAAACCAATTGTCATTTTGTGTCTTTGTGTAACCACCGTTTATGTTCTTGTTTACCCAATCAATTATAGTTTGTTTTGGATTGGCAGAATATCCGAGATTAATAAATCTAGATTTTTTTACAAATTTAAAAGCATAAATTGTTTTACAATTTTCTTCATGATTAATTAAATCACTAAATGATATCAGATCGCCATAAAAACGAAAACTTTCTGGAAAATAAAGACAATAATAATTATCATCAGAATCATATGGACAGATAATATCTAATTTAGCGCCTGGATTATAATGATTTTTTTTGATTTCAATATTTGTATCAATTAATTTATGCGATATTAACCAATTATTAATTACCGTTGGTATCTCTTTTTCTGAATCACATTTTAAAAGAACCTCTTCGATAATAGGAGGGTTTTTATTAACCTTACTTCTATCTAAATGATTAAAAATTAAAATAGTTTTGATATAATGACCAATTTTAGTAAAAAGTTCATCAATTTCTAATGAAAAAGGAAGATATTCATTCATAAACTCTTTATAAATAAATACTCCATCTTTAAAGGGGAAGTTTTGAAAAAAGCTATCATTGAGAGGATTACGTAAGAAAATAATTGAATAACATTTGGCATTACGTTGATTATTCTTGATGGTAATATATTTTATAGGAGAAAAAATAGTATCATCTCCAAAAAATGTAGGTATCCGACATTGTGTTTTATCAATAGGCGGCTTATACTTAGAATAATTATATTTTTGACAAATAAAATCAATTCCTTTGTCATTAGTCACGCTAAAAGTATAAATTGCAGGTTTATGATTATTTCTTTTATTATAATTTTTATACACCTCATCGATACTCCGAATATTAAAAATATCTTTTTGTGTGACGTCAAAATGATTTGTTGATGCAACCGTTTCCCAACCTAAAACGAGTGGAAGAGAAAATAAGAAATAAACCATGGGAAAAACCACAATTATTAACTTATCCCAACGGAACCTTTTTTGATTTATTATCTCAACCACTTCCTTCCTTTTTATTTTTTTAATTGAGAAAAGTCAAAAAATATAAAAATCATTTTAATAAAAAATTAAATCTTTAAGCTCTTGTTTTTTCATTAATAATAGTTTGTAGTTTCACAGGAGTACCTGAGTTAAATTCATTACCATCTTCATCTAATAAGGTATAAATGGTAGTTAAAGTAACTTCTTTATCTGGTGCCGCCATACAATCTTCTTGCATAAAAACTTTATAACTAAAATATTGGTTTTTATTAATACTAAAATCGACTAATGTTAGTGTTTTGTTATCATGATGATTACAACCTAACTTATCTGCTTCGGCGGAAAAAATTGTTTCTTTTTGCACAATAAATTTACTATTTTCTTTTTCTAAATCACCGATTAAAGTTAAAATATGTTCAATGTTCAAAACTTTTTTTTCATTATTTTTTAAAAATTTATCAGGAATACGTTGTGAGACTAAATAATTATCTTTTAATTCTGATGAGTTTGTTGTGACAACTTTTAAAGTTAACATTTTTTTATCTCTAATATGAATAATATTTTCTTCTTTAATAGAAATAGTTAAAAAAGCATAAACAGCACCAATAGATACCATAATCATGATAAATAACGGAATTAATAATAAACTTGTTTTTGATATTTTTTTAAATTTCATTTTATCTCACCTCCTTTCCACATCGCCGAATAATATAGCATTCATTTTTAACAAAAATCATAGAAAAAATCATAAATTATCATTGTTTTAATTAAAAATCATAGGATCAAAGAAAAATATTAAGCTGCAATTAATTCTTGTGCTCGTTGTTGTACATGAGCTTCTCTTTGTGCAGCCTCTTGTTCTTCTAAATGATGAATAGATTCAAGAATTTCATCACTTTCCATAACTCCTATTTTATTTTTTAACTTGGTTAATTCATTAATTTTGGTTTCAATAGCGTTTTTATCTTTAATTAATTGTTGTTTGTCAATTTTTTTATTATCAAACATTGTTTTTTTAGCAACAATAGTACTATAATTTTGAAATTCTTTTTCTTCAAAAGCAGTCATTTTAGCACCAACATCTTTATTAGCACTAATTTGTGTCTTACGATTATGCAGCTCTATAATGGCATTTTTATTATCTGTTTGTTCCCAAACGCGATTTTTCAATTTTGCATATTTTTGTTCAGCAACAACAATTTCGCATTCGAAATCTTGGATATCTTGTTTAAGATGTTGACTTAAAGTTCGATAAGAATCTAAGGATAATAAACGCGGTTTACCATCATTATCAAAACAAAACATTAAACGATTATAAATAGTAATCCCACTATTTGTTAATTTAGTTGTTTCTTTACCAATTTTATATAACTTAGATGCGCTTTTAGCAATCGTTTTGCTTTTTTGAAAAACGTCACAAAAATTAATTATTTTATCCATAAATTTCAAAGTGGTTCTTTCTAAAGTGTGTTTTGCTTTGTATTTGTCATAATTTGCTACAAAATCCATCAAAGAATTACGGAGAGTTCTTAATTCTTCTTTTCGTTGTCTAGCATCAGCAATATTTTGACGCAATTCTTTCAGTTCATCTTCGATTTCATTCAACAGCTCTGCAGTCGAACGACGCTCACCTTCAAGTTGATTAATTTGTAAATCTAATGCTTTAATTTGACTCATATATTCTTTTTTTTCTTTCTCTTGGCGATCAATTTGATTCGCCACGGTTGCAATTTCTAAGTTAAGTTGGGTAATTTCTCCTTCTACCGAGTTAATTTGTTTATTGAGATTAACCAATTCTCGTTCTAAAGTTGTAATTTCTTTTTGCAATTTAGTTTTGAAAGAATTATTTGTTTCAGTTGAAAATTTTTGGCGTAATTCTTGTAAGCGATCTTCTTGTTCTTTTTTTCTTAACTCTAAACTCTTTTTTTTCTCTGCTTTAATGTTTTTTTCTTGTAAAAGTGCTATTTTTTTTTGATTTAATTCTGTCAAATCTTTTTCGATTAAAGCTAATTTTTTGTCAATTTTGTGTCTTTGTTTCGTCGTAAGATTTTTATTTTTTTCAATATCTTGCAGTTTTTTTTTTAAAGGCAGTAGTAATTCTTCATATTTTTGAACTAGATTTTCACCTTTATGAATTCCTTTTTGATATTTTTTATCAATCTGATCGATTTCTTGAATTATTTTTTCATTATAAACGGCTTCATCTGGTGTTGAAAAATAAGAAATGATACCTAAAATAATTAATAAAAGAAAAAAAGCAACGCCCACAATGATACCGAAAACTTTAGGCGTTAATTGTTTCTTTCTTTTGTAGTATAATAACGAACTTACGGTACTTATTAATGTTATTACAAGAAAAAACCAACTAAAAAAAGACTTAGCCCAACGATAAAAATTACAGACACCAAACATATATATTTTCACCTCCTTAGCTCATTTAATTTATTAATATTTTTTTGTTGATAAAATATAAAAGTTTATCAAAATCAAATTATTTAATTCACAAAAAACCAAATTAATGTTCCTACTATTTTCGATCTGATTCGATTTTATTTAAAATTGTTAAATCACGATCAATCACTCCTTGATACGCGAATTCCAAATCTTCAATATTAATTGATTGACATACACAACCGTTACCTAAAATATCCTTATCAGTTACCTGATGTTGTGTAAATTGTTCTTGACATTTAATGTTATTAAGGATTAATTCTTCATGTTTAGAATGTTGACAAACTTGTTTTTGTTTAGTAGCTTTAATACAACGATTTATACATTGCTGATTAGCAGTATTTAATAATTTTAATAAGACACGATAAGCTCGTTTATAATTATCACGAGAAGAAAGAGCATCTAAACTTCGGTTTATTACATTTAACAAGTAATCTTTAGCTTCGGAATTGATAGGAAATTGATGTGTTTTTTCAAGAATAAATCGTAATTGTTGTACACGTTCTTCAAAATCACCTGGTTTAATTTCAATACGATGTGCAAATCTTGATAAAATAGCGGAATCAATATCTTGTAAATTGTTAGTTGCGGCAACGACAAAAATAGGATGTTCTGGATCTTTTTCATCTTCTAATTGTTTTTTATATTCATTGACAACATTTCGAATATCCGATTCCTTTGGTAATTGTTTAATATCTAAAAAAATGGACTCGGCTTCATCTAAAAAGAGGATGCATCCCTTACCTTCTTTAGCTTTTTTACGTACAGTTTCAAATAACTTCTTTACCATAGCAGGTGCTTGGCCTTTATACGGTTGGGAAAAAACCGAACAAGAAACTTCAAAAAACGGTAAATCAGCTTCTTTGGCAAGGCTACGAGCGAAAACAGTTTTCCCTGTGCCTCCGACACCATACATTAAAAGTCCATCAGAAATTTCTACTTTACCGTGTTTTTCAAATTCAGCTTTATCTTGGATATAATTAAGAAAAGGTTCTGCTAATAATTTCGCTTCGTTCATTCCAATTAATTTATCAAAACTAGGAAATTTTTTAGAATCAGAAACTTCAAATTTTCCACCAAATGATTGATTATCATTACTTGCAGAAACACTATTTTTATTTGTGCTATTTTTTTCTAAAACCTCGATTTGTTCTTTTGTATTCGATATTAACGCTAAAGCTTTTTGAATTCGTTCTTGTGTTTCCTCAATTTTAGTTTCATTATCTTGAACAGAAATTTGGATATCCTTTTGACTTTTGGATAATTTAACTACATGACGACAACCCGCATACGCTAAGCCACTAATGACACAAAAAGCAGTAAAAAGAATAGTATAAACAATAATAAAATTAATCAAAAAAACTTTTTTATCTTTTTTTCTCATAATTTAAATTCCCTTTCTAAACAAAAAAAGAACTGTTCATAGTTCTTTTTTAATTTTTTATTTATTTTTGTTATTTAATTCCGTAATTTGCTGCTCCAAAGAAGTAATTTCTTTTTTCACTTCCTTCAACCTATTCCTTAAATTTGGAATTCTTATTTGATCTTGATTTTTTTCGTTTTCGTATAAAACCCTAAAAGAATTGATTTTTGTCTGTAATATATTAATATTCTCAGCGTTAACTTGATCATATGTTTGTCCATCAATTGTTATTGGGTTTAATTTACCAAACGCCAATGAGGGTCTGTATGACACAAGGCGATCACCTACGTCTTCCATCAATGACTTGTATGCTCGTTCTTCCTTTTGTTTTATTCTTACTATTTCTTCTTGTTTCATTTGTTGCATACTTTGGTTTAATGTTTTTTCTAATTCTTTTAATCTATGAAAATAAGGGCCATTAGGATCGTCGTAAATTTTACAAGCATCCAATTCTGCCTTTACTTGTCGTTGTATTGATTCCCATGCGTCCTTCCAGAAATTAAATTCATAAGCTGCTTTTACATACGATCGATCACGTTCAAAACTCTCGGGGTCTTTTACCTGCCACATCAGCGGAATACGAACATTATTTGCATCATATTGCAACACAAAATTCTCTATATTAATTTTTTCATCCTTAAGTTTGTTGATTTTACCAACTAATGCTATCCTTTGATTATATCTTTCATTATTTCTTTTTTGGATTTTTTCTATTTCTGCTTCATAATCTCTATGCGTTTTAGTCTTATAGTTTGAATCTGATATGCCTGTTGAGTTGTTGTTACTCATAAATAATATAAACAAAACAATAAAAAGTAAAACAACTCCTCCTATGATTATCTGTCTTTTGTTAAATTTCATTATATAAATTACCTAGTTTTCCCCATTATATCAAAACCACCCTTCTTCTTTTAGTATTATAATAATCAAATAATTTCCTTATTTAAATTTAAACCGCTTAGGTTGTTTCAAGATAAACTAGATTAGCAGCAATGTTTTTGTCTAACTCTTCGAATTTTAATTCCTTATTTTCTTCAATTTCAGCTTGAGCAGTTTCTACACAATGTTCCAAATACTTTTCGCCTTGCGCCAAATCGATTTTCTGTTTATTTTTACTTATTATTTTATCAACTACCTTTTTTAAATCTTTAAAATATCTTTCCCTCTCGTGATCTTGTAGAAAAACTTTTTTTCTTTTTGCAAATTCCGTATTAAATGAAACAACTGCTTCGGTCCAATCACGAAATTTTTGTGCAATTTTAGGTTCTTTGTTCATCACCTCACCTATTTTAGTGTGTACATCTGCCATTTCATCTTTATTTCCTTTTGCGATATTTCCCAATAATGACATTTCTTCATTAATTTTTGTTTTTTCTTCATTTAAAGATTTTTTTCTTTTTTCTTTTGATGCGAGTTGTCTCTCGACAATTTCCTTAAGTTTCTGAATTAATTCTATTGTGACACCTTCTTTAAGGCTACCGTCTGGGTTTAAAATATTTTCTTGAATATCTTTAGTTACCCCCGCTAAATCTTTACGTTCAAGTCTACTTTCATCTCTTGCGCGTTTTGCTTCTTCTTCGAACCTCTTGTCAAAACACACATCCTCCGAAGCCTCCACTACGCCCAAAGTAAGTAAATTTTTTAACCCAAAATAAAAACCAGCCCATCTACTGCGGTTTTTCTTTTGATTATAATCTTCTTTTAACCCCTTTTTAACTTCTTCAATTCGCAATACCGCACCCTCGGCTCCATCTAAAAAATCATCTAACGTACCTAAAGCCGTTTTTGCGTTTTCTATTTCCCTCTCCTCTTTCTCAATTTTTTCAGAACGTTTAGTCATTTGTTCCATTCGTTTCGTAGTCTCTATTAATAAAATTCTTTCTGTTTCTGTACACGACTGAAAAATAGTAAGTAAACTATTTAAATAAACTGTCGTAAATTTTTGAAATTTCGAGATATTTTCATTTATAAATTTAATAGTATTTTTATTAATAGATATATTACTATTAATAAGTTCAATGCGCGTCAACAACTCCGCTTTGTCTTCTCCTAATTTAGTAAGTTCTTGATCAATCAATTTGATTTCTTTTTCTTTTTCTTTAAAAGACAACCTAGAATCTGCTTGTACAACGCTTTTTTTTGTTTCCAACTCACCTATTTGCTGATCAATTTTAGCCACTTGTTCTTCTAATTGTTTTTTTTCTAAATTAAGAACTTGATTTTCAACTTCCAACGGTTGTTTTTTTTGTTCTAAATCAGTAATAAATTCTTCTAAACTTTCGCTTAATTTTTCTAATTCTCTAATTTGTTTTTCAGTTAATTTTTTTTCTTTCAAATCCTCCACTTTATCTAGTAACTCACGCGAAGCTTCTAATTTTTGCCCTGTTTGTGTAGATTTTTTAATTTTTTTTAATTTTTTCACACTGTCTTCGATTGTATCATCCATTTCGCTTATTTCAGTCTGCTGTTTAAGATACTGTCTACCATAATAACCTACAGTAGATAAAATAACAAAAACCATCAGAAAAAGCAAAAAATAAATCACAATTTTAAAATTACTTTTTTTTGTTTCATTATGATTAGTATTTTTTCTCATACATTATTATTTTCCTTTCTCAGTTAAATTAATATTTGTTTGTTTTTATATTGATCAAAAAATATTTAAATTTACTTTTTTTATTTTTTAAACCAATTGGCCAAAGAAAAAGAACCAAAATTAATAATTTTCTCTTTGATCAGAGCTAAAAGCTCTTCTTTATCCGTTTCCTTGAGGAATTGGTTAAGTTTATCTTGGATTAATTGGCGTAATTCTTGGTAAATAGTAAAAATATTATTTTTCGTCAGGTTAAGTAATTGATTTTTATCTGCGATCAATAAAAAATAAAAATCATCGATTCTTTTTTCGAAATGACTCGAAACTTGCAACATGGCTTGCTGACCATTTTTGTTCATTGCAGTGATGACCTCATCACAATGATGTAATATTTGAAAACTATAAAGACAAAGAAAAAGAAAGAAAATTAAACCAAGACTAGTTAACCAAATATTCATTTTTTGTTGATTAGTCATGAATTCGCTTGCATCTTTTTATTCGTTATCATTAATTTGATCTCCTATTGAGTTATTTTTTTAATTATTTGATATTTGGTTATTATTATTTATTAAATATTTGGATTATCACAAAAATTTTTTTCATCTGGTCATCATAATATCAAGAAATTAACAATTATTCAAATTTTATAATTTGTCCAAAAGCATATTAAAAATAATATTTTTGAACTTTAATTCTTTAATTGTATTTTCAACATTTTGAAAAAATTTAAAAGTAATAACTTTTTTAGTAAGAATTTTCATTTTTGTGCTTGCTTGAGGATTTTAATACAATTTAGCTTTTCTCGTTTTTAAAACCAATTTACCAATTTCAGTGACCAAGTTACTTCGGTGTTGGATGTAATTGATTTGATTAAAACATTTTTCAACGAATTGTAAAATTATTCAATTGCGGTAAATATCTTTTTACTCGAATCTACCATTTTTTTAATTAATTCTTTCTTAGTCATTGGTTTCTCCTTATAATTTTATTTTTTAAAAAGTAGCTGCATTTTCAGGGAGTTTCTGATCTAAAAAAATTACTTTGGAAACGATTACTTTCACCTTGATTTGTTTTTCATTTCTCTGATTCGTCCATCTTTGAACGTTTAAAGTTCCTTCGACGTAGATGCGGGATCCTTTGTGTAAATACTGATGTAAATGCTCCGCTAGTTTCCGAAAAGCGACACACGGGATAAATTGGGTGGTTTCTTTTGATTTTACCGCTAACTGAAAATCAAGTTTGGGTATTTGTTCATTATTAATATTTAAATATTGTATAGTTAAATCATGGGTAAGATACCCGATTAATTGGATTTTATTTAACATTTTTTTTCTCTTTTCGGTATATTTTTTTTAATTTCTGAATCGCTTTGGTTTTGATATTTTTAACTTGGCAAAGGGTTAAATTTAATTTTTGGGCAATAACAATATTGGTATCAGCTATTTGGTCATCTGTAT
>JAUZLI010000007.1:0-22141 GCA_032884955.1 Candidatus Phytoplasma vignae | reverse complement strand
TCAGGGTTTGACATAATAACCCAAATTGTTTCATCTTTTTATAAACAGTTTTTCGATTTACTTTTATTTGGCGGTATAAAAGCTCAATATAAACTCGACGATGACCCCAAATAAAGAAACGTTGTCCGCTTTGATTATAGTACTGATGCTGCACACAAATCTTTTTAATCGCTTGATCTAAGGGTGTTTCTGTTGTAACAGTGGTTGCTTGTTTTACCCATCGATAATAAGTATTTTTAGAAATGCGTAACCATTGCGTAATCTTATTTAAAGAAAGTACAGGACGATCATTTTCGCTATTGTTTATGGTGAGCATTTTGCCATTTAACCTTGTTATTATATGGCACAACTACCCCAAAATCAAAAAATCCGCATTATTACATGGTGAGTTTTTCTTTTTTTCGGCCTATATATAGTGTAGGGATAAAATATTTTAAAAAATATCTTTTGAAACTAGCAAATTATGAAAAAACATTAGACACTTTTTAAGTGTAATAAAATTATTTGTTAATTTGAAAAGATATGCAATTATCTATTTAATTTTAAGTCTTAAAGATTAATTTTGAAATCAAAATATGTCTAAAAAAACGGAACACCTAACTCTTTCCAATTTAATATAAATACTTAAATTTTTATCTTTTATCATTTTTTATATTACCTAAATAAGTAATAACATATATAAAAAGTTCAAATATACTACAAAATACTTCCATACTAGAAAGCCATAAAAAATTAACTAAAATCCATTCACATTCTTTGGCAAGCACTTTATTTTTAGCAAAGTTATCTAATTGATGTAAAACATAAACCCATCTTAAAATACCTATGATAAAAGTTATTAAGGATAAAAATATAAGGATAATAAAAAAAAAGAAGTTAGAAAAATAATTATGATAGCAGTATAAAGAAAAACAAATAATTTCACCAATAAAACTAATAAGAAAAAAATATTTTTAAAACTTTAATGAATCCAGGATAAACTTTAATTTTATTTATTTTATATAAAACAGTAATAAAAACTAAAATCAAAATAGTAATTAACAAAGATATTAAAGGAACTAAAGGAATTAAATGTTGAATAAAAGGGGAAAAGTCCAAATATTGTTTCCAATAAAAGCGGTAAAAGCAAAATAAAGCAGCATACAAAAAACCTACTAATATAACCATCAAATGAAGAGCTATCGACAAAAAAAAATTCCAATAATAAAGACTTAATTTATAAAAACAACATATCAAAATAATGATTAATTTAAAACCAATTAAAAATAAAATCAATTCCTTTATATTTGTTATTTTGGTTTGTAAAAAAGAATATAATGTACTGTGATAGTGGCTTAATAACTGATAAATAATTAATCCTGATAGTAAACAAAATAAATTAAGGATAAAAAATTTTATAAAAACCATCTTATAAGAAGAAACTATTTTATCAGTTTTATTAGAAACATGTTTTTGCATTAATTTATTTATTTTTTGATTTTTATGATTATGAGATTTTTTTAACAATTTATTAAAATACTCAGGATTATCAAAAATGAAATCTAAGAACTTCATATTTATCAATCCTCCTTATAATTTTAGTTTATTCTTTTACCACAATAAAGATTTAAATATTGAGGACCGAACCCGTGTTTAGGTTGTAAAATATTAATTAAAACATGCGAAGAATTAGAAATTTCACTTTTTTGGACTAACCTATAAGATCTTTTGTTATTATCTAAAAATAATTCATAAACTTCTATAACATCTTCAGAAGGAAAATGAACTGAAAATCCAATTGTTTTTTTATAATAATTATTTGTTATATCAAAAATAATTTTTTTATTTATATACGCATAAGATTCGTATTTTCTTTCTGCTGCCTCAGCTGCTTCAAAAACCTCAGGAAAAAATACTTTGCCCCCAAAAACTACCTACTGCTTTTTTAGTACTTTTTTTCCAAGCTGTTTTAGCAATAGCATGTCCTACTTTTTGACTAATCTTTTTCTTAATATATTCTTTAATTCTTTTTTTAACTATTTCTGTTTTTATAGAATGTGGCAATGTTTTAACAATATCTTTACCAAATTTCTCCATTTGTTGAGGGGTTACTTCGAAATTGTTATCTATTATTCCTTCAAAAAAATCTTTAGCTATTTCTAAAAGGGTAGAATCTGTAGGACAATCACAAAAAGTAAGTTCTACTTGTTTAATTTCGTCTAATTGAGAAAGATCAAAAAAGAAAAAACCTATGTTCTACATTTGAATTCAAATGATAATCTAGCACATCGTTAAACATAGCAATTTTAGAACTTGGCAAAAATTCATCTTTAGCATCAAATCCAAGGCTAACTACTTTTTTAAAACCAGGAATTGGGACAAAATTACTTGCTATTAAAGCAGTATTTTTTATTAAATGATTTGCATTTACAAATTCTTTATATGAATGACAAGGAATGGGTTTGATTCCTGAAAGACCATAAAAAACTCTAGCATTATCTGAAAAAGTATGCCCATTGGAATGACGCCAATCAAGTACATTATGTTTTTGAGAATAATCTGGTTCATAATCATCAGGATTAAAAGCCATAACTTTAGAACTTGTAAATGAATAAAATAATATTAAAAATAAAAAACTAAATAATTGTAATTTCTTAAAATAAAGTTTTTTTTAATAACAACAATATAACCTCTTTTTAAATTTTATTTTATTATGTATTTTATATTTAGCATAATTAAAATATTAATTAAAAAAGATTGATTACTTTGATATAAACCACCACCATTTTATTGAATTTATAAAAATATATAAATCAATCAAATAATTTATCTAGTTCACAACACATAATATAATCGTCCATAATTTCTTTATACATTATTGTGATGAATTATTTTTTTTATTATATCATGTTTATAGTGTATTTATATAAATATTTAATAATATAAAATATGTAATTTTAGTGCCAAAAGTTATTTTTCTTTTTATTTACGAAGTATTTAAATTAACTCAATTATGAAAAATTTATACTACTTTTTTTTGTTAAAATTTAGTTATTAATTTAGGAGCTAAAATATAAATATCAAATATAAATCTCTGAAATTACAGAACTTATATCATGTATTTATTTTAAATTAGTCGATTCTTCGCAATTTTTTTATATTTATTGCAATAATAATATTAAGTATAATAAAAATTTTTTTTAATTTTATTGATAGTTTATTTTTTTAAAAAACCCCGATTTTGGATGCAATGTGTAATCACCGAATTTCACAAATTTATTATATTACAATATTAATACAATAACTTTTTATATTAAAAAATATTTACAATGAAGTATTTTATTTTTTGAAAATTAAATTAAAAAGATTTAAGATAAAATTTATTAAATATTGTAATAAATTTTTAAAATTTTTTTATTAAAACATTATATTTTAGTGACCAAGATAAATTATTTAACACAAATAACCGCAATAAAAGCCAAAATAATAATAGATATTTAATTAATTATTCGTTTTAAATTTTTTTTAAAAAGTTTAATAATAAAAAAGTAAATAAAAAAATATATAAATTATTTGTTTGTCAAATTATATTTATAAAATTTTTTTTGTTGTTGTAGAAATCTTTTATAATGTCTTAAAATACGATATTCTTGTTTAGGAATATGTTTTTCATTAGAAAAATTAATATTTTTCAAACTTATATATTCTTGATTTTCGGGAAAATTATTTTTATTTATTATGAAATTATTTGTAGAAATATTTGTTAGAATCAATGTTAAACTAAAATTTAAAAAAAATAAGAAAATTAATAAAGAAATAAATTTTTATAATTTTTTTGTTCGAATTCAAATTTAATTACACTTTCTAAATAATTTTAATAAATAAGATAATTTGAATATATTTATTTATAATCAATTACCATTAACAACCCTTATTTTATAAAATAACTAAAATATAAATAAATATATATATTTCTAAAAAAATAATTAAATGAATTTTTTTAGATTTGTCATTAAATTTTTGTAACATTTTTTTTATTTTTTAAATTTAAAAATTATCTATATTTATAAATTTATTAATTATATTTTTGAAGTTTAATATATAGTATTTTTTTAAATAAATTTCAATTTTATTTGTTGTAATATTAAATTTATTTGATTTAAATCTTCTAAATCACCATTTAAAAAAACCCATTTAGTCACATTATGAATATTTTGATCAATTAAATTTGGATATTTTTGTTTTGAATATTGAACAAAATCTTTTATTTGTTTTATGATCAAATTCATTCTGTTGATTTGTCTTAAATTTAAATTATCATCATTTGAAAATTGGCAATATTTATTTGTATCTTCATTTTCTATCGCCATAATATGATAACTATTAATAGTTAAAAATAATATTGTTACAAAAACAAATAAAATAATTTTAAACAATAACCAGTTTTTTGTTAATTTAAACATTCAATCGTAATTCCTTATTATTTTATTTTTTAAAATTTTTTTCATATTTTAAATCAGTAAGCTTTCATACTTAGCTATTTTAGTTAAATACAATTATAATTATTATTTATTTTTGATCAATTATTTTTATAAAATATTACAATTACATGTAAATTCAGTTTTTTTTGAATTATATTGTAATTGATTTTTTGTTTCTATTTTTATAACATCTTGAGTAGTTTGTATTTGATTAATTAATTTTCGTATTAAATATTCGAATTCTTGTTTTGTTATATTTTGTTTTTGTAATAATTCTTCCGCAAGAGGTGATAAAAAATCTTTATATTGTTCAATTATTTCTTGTGTTTTTTTTATAGCAATAGTTTTTATTTTATTTATTCGTATTTCTAAAGAATCTGTTGGTAAATAGAAATCTCCTAAAAACCATCTTTTAGATATAATATGTTGTGCTGTTTTTTCAATATCTTGTTCATCATGTTGACCTCTATATTTAAATGTGGGTACTGATATTGTAATTGTTTTTTCTGCTTCTAAACCTCCGAAAAAAGCAGATAATGCAAACAAATTACCAAAAGGATCTTCTTTATCAAAAATAAATTCTGTAGTGCCATCAGCAATTGTTTGATTATTTGACATTAATGTAATTTGTATAAGGTCGATAAGATATGTACCGTGTCTTTTGCTTAATTCATAAGCGACTACAGCGTGTCCTATTTCGTGTAGAGCACAAAATTTTTGTATACTGATAGTATTTTCTATTTCTTCGTCGGCTTTGATTTCTTGAATTTCTTCATTGCTTAAAGAAGAAGTATTCATAGCTACAATTTGATGATTGTTATTTATTAAAAATAATATCGAAAAAAGAAATAAAAATCTTTTTTTTGCTAATTTAAACATTAAATTTTTATAATCCTTTTTTATTTTTATATCCAATTATTTAGGTAATATTGTAAACAAGATAATAAAGATAAGGGAATAAAAAATATTTTAATTTAATAATTTTTTAGCCAAAAATGTTTCTAAAAAGAAATAATATTTATTTTACTGCGGAATATTTCAAAATTTAGAATTTTTTTAGCTTTTTAAAATATTTTAAAACTAACTTTTATAATTAATTTTTGTCAAAAATAAAAAATAATTTTTTATTTTTTGTCTATTATTCCTATCATTTTTAGGATAATTACAACTATGTTTAGAATAATAAAAAATATGGTTATTACAGTAATAAATAATATGCTAATTACAATCCATTGGTAATTATATGGTATTTTTTGTTCCATAAATTGATCTAATTTTTTTAAAGTGATAATCCACATTAAAATAGATAATAATAGATCTAAAATAGCTAAAAAGAGGGGAATAATCATTTTAACAATTATATTTATATTACACTCTTTAAAAGAAGGATAAAGAAAATAAGTTAAGCCGATAAAAAAACAAAAGAAAAAAAGAATAATAATCAAATTAAATTTTTTTTCGCTAAGGCAAATTTTTTTGTAATAATATAAAAAAGAAACTGAACTAAGAGTAAAAATAGTAGTTACCAAAGGGATCCAAAATAACGAAAGAATAATATACTGAAAACTAGTATTTAACAAAATTTTAAAATACCAAAAAAAACCTCCCAACCAAATTCCCATCACAATGGCCAAAATAAAAGTAGCTAAAGGTAAAAAAGAAAGATAATGGTTAAAACTAGTATAAAAAATAAAACCAACAGGAAGTATTAATATAAAAGGACCAAAAAACACAAAACCCCTAACATTTTCGCTTGATGAGTCTCTATCTATTTTAAAACGGAAATTAGAGTTGACAAAAGTTATGATTTTATCTACATCAGTCTTAAAAAAAATCCATAAACCAACAATTAACGTTAAACCAAGGAGCAAAAACAATTTACTAAAGATACTAAAATAAGAAGTTTTTGTAACGCAAGTATTTGCTGGAAGATTTAATTTCGCTAATCGTTTTCTTACAATATAAGAAAAATCATCTTCTTTTCTTTTGTTGAACAAATGTTTAATTCTTTTAGAGGGGTTGAATAAAAAATTAATCCATTTCATCAACAATTCTCTCCTTTAAGACGACCGCCGTAAATATTTAACGATGGTTCAGCGATATAAAAACTTTTCTTTTTTACAACATTAACCAACATATGATCGGAATTAGCGATATTTGTTCGTGTAACTAAACGAAAGTTTCTTTGATGATAGACAGTTTCTTTTAATTCGTAAACTTCTAATTCATTTTCTGAAGTAAAATTAAGAGCAAACCCAATTGTTTTTTCATAACCATTTTTAGTAATATCAAAAGTAATTCTTTGTTGAAGATTATTATCGGATTCTTGAATTTGTTCTATTTTTTCATAAATGGTTATCAAATTGGGCACAAAAACTTTCCCCAACGAACGTCCTACTGTTTTTTTGGCTGTTTTTTTTAAAGTAGTTTGAGCTATTTTATGTCCTACCTTTTGGTTAATCTTTTTAATAATCTTTTTTTTTAATTTTTGATCAATTGCTTTTTCTAAAATATGACAACTATCTTTAAGAGGATTTATTATATCTGTATCTATTTCTTTTTGATTACTTAAACTATCAATAGTTTCATTTATGCAAGAAATATATTTTTCGCAATCACAAAATGCAATATCTATTTGTTTAATGTTTTCTAATTCGTCTAAATCAAAAAAGAAAAATCCTTTCGCAAGATCATTTTTTAAATAATAATAAACCAAATCATTTAACATCGCTATTTTATCTTCATTTTGATCAATAATTTTATCGGTAACGCCTGAAATGTCAGCAATATCATAAGCATAATGTGCAGCATGACCAAATCCAGGAACAAAACCAACACTTGTTAAAAAAACATCTTTTGCTAATTGTTTATGATTCCCCCATTCTTGATAAGATTTACAAGGAATCATTTTGACATTCGAAATATTACAAAATAATCTTGCATTTGTTGAAAAAATCGAACCACCTTCGTGTTTCCATTGTGTTAATTTATTTTTTTTAGAATAATCTATTTCGTAATCATTAGGATTAAAAGATGGTTGATTAGATAAACCCCCGCCTCCTTCTGTATACGCAGCGAAAACAGGTATTAAAGAAATTTCGGAAAAAGAGAAAATTAATAAAATCAAAAATAAATTTTTTGTTTTCAAATTTTTAAAAGACATAAAAACCTCCAAAAATTATTTTTTTATTCGATAAAATATCTAATCAAATTATAATATCTTGTTTTCGGATGATATTTTTTAAAGTAGCCGTGCATCTAAATATTATCTTGTTAATTTCGTTAATAGTTGATACTAATAAATATATAATCATGCGTATTATACATTAATTAAAAAAATATTCAATTAATTTTAGCGAAGAATTTATGAACCTAAAAAAAAGAAAAATAATTAATTATTGTTATTTTTATTATTTTTGATTTATTTTTTATAATAAAAAACAATAGGGGAATATTTTATACGAATTTATACCGAAACTACTCAACAAATGATACTTTTTTAAAAATGGGAGGTTTTGTGACATTATTAGTTTTTAAATCAGTTGATCAAACATCTGTTTTTGAGGATTTAATAATAGTGTTGTTAATAACGTTTTTGTAATATTTAAATCATTTTTTTTCATTCTTGCTCTTAATTTAAATAAAAAATTAAAATCATTTATTTTTTTCATTAATAAAAATTATAACCTTGAGGAAATAACATAATTAAAAATCAATCATTGAGAAATTAATTATATTTCGATTGGTTCTGTTTTAGAAACTAAAAATTTATAAAAAAATAGGAAGAATTTATTATTTAATAAAATTAGTTTATTAAAAATCATTAAAACAATTTTTAGAAATATCGCATTGCAAATTATTGAAAAAATTAAAACACTTTTTATTTTTGAAAATGCTATAAGATTAACTTATAGTTATTTTTTTATCTAATGCTAAAAAAATAATTTTTTATATTTTGTTAAAAACATTTTCAGAAAAGAATTAAAATATTAAAAAAATACTTTAAATATTTTTTCAAAAATAAAAAGCATTTTAGAACTACTTTTATTGCGGTATTTAGTTCATAAAGATAACTACGACCAAATACAATCAACTTCAAAGTGGTTCTACATAAAAATTAATAGAATTATTTAGTTGTAAATAATTTGGCGATATAGTTTTTACTCTATTTTTTATATCTTAAAATAAAAAATTAAGGATTTATTTTAATACCCCATTTTTTATTTTTTTGAGTTAAATATATTTTCCCTTTATTAGTTAAAATAATTTTTTGTTGTGATTCTTGTAGTACAATATACTTTTCTTTTAAAGCTTGATTTAAACATTTTTGGTAAAGATCTTTTCGCCAATTTAAATCTTTTTGTACTTGTTTGATATAATTTTCTTTTTTTTGTTCTTCATGATTCGCTAAGTGCATTAGTAAAAGTAATAATCTTAATTTTTTTCGTTGAATATAATGACGAATTATTTTACTGATAACACCTTCTTTTGGAGAGAAAAATAAAACCAACAAAAAAATAATTAAAATCACAATAGCTATGCAACCTGCAATTGGTAAATCACAATAAATCCCCCCGTAATAACCTAGGCTTGTGCTAAAAAAAGCTAACCATAAAGATAATAACCAGCATTTTAATAATTTTTTTGTTAATAAAAGCGCTGTTGCAGCTGGCCCGATCAAACAAACAATAGTAAGAACTGAACCAATAACATCAAAAGCTATAACTGTAGTTAAAGAAACCAAAAACATAAAAATATAATTAATGGTAAATACTGAAAATCCTAACATTTGCGCTAACATTGGATCAAAAATAAAAATTTTTAACTCTTTATAACAAAATAAAATGAAACCTAAATTTAAAAGTAATAGTGGAATGATTTTATATAATTGAGAAAAGTGTCCTAACTCAATATTTCCCAAAAAAACTGCATCTACATCTAAATGTACATCACGGGTATAAATGCTAATTAGAATAATTGCTATTGCGAAAAAAAATGTAAATACAATTCCGATCGCAGCATCTTTAGTAATTTTAGGATCATATTGTAGAAATTCAATGATAAAAATAGTTAAAACTCCAAATAAAGTAGCCCCAATAATTAAAAAAGGTGAGTTTAAATCTTTAACTATAAAATAAGCAATAATAATCCCTAATAAAACACTATGACTCATAGCATCAATCGCCATTGCGTTTTTTTTTAATACAATGAAAATACCTAAACTTGCTAAAGATAAAGAGCATAAAATCAAAATTAAAAAAATATCAATTTCAAAAGAAGTTGCAATTTTTTCGATAAATTCGATCATCTTTATATTCTTCCTTGTATTAAATTTTCAACAAGTTCAATACCTTTTGTAGTGATAATAATCTTGCTGCCTTCTTGCTGCAAATATTTTTCTTTAAATAAAAAAGGGGCGAAAACAATGTTACGTGTTAGGCAATGATGATAAAAATGAATTAATTGTTTAAATTTTTTAATTTTTTGTTGATACTTTCGTCTTTGCCAAAATTTTCTAATCATTCCGTATTTAGGGGCGAATAAACAAGTTAAGATAATAAAGAAAGTATTAATGACAATAATAATAGGGCCTGTTGGTAAATTTGTGATTTGTAAGGACAAAATAATCCCTAAAATGCTAGAAAAAAAAGCAATGATTGACACTAAAAACATATTAGTCGCTAGTTTATCGCTTAGATAGCGTGTGATTACTCCTGGTATAATCAAAAAACCACTTGTAAAAATAATTCCTGTTATTTTTAAACTGGTTGTAATTAAAACAATTAATAAAGTATTCAAAAGTGAGGTTAATAAGAGTCGATTAAATCCAACACTTTGCGCAAAATTTTCATCAAAAGTAAAAAGTTTCAATTCTTTCCAAAATAGAATGGTAATTAAAATAATAAAAAAACTAATCAAACAAATTATTTGAACATTTTTCCCTGAGATCAAAGCTACTTGTCCAAGAATAAATTTTTCTAAAACAGCAATTGAACAATCTTCTGTTTTTTTTTGAATATAAGCTATTAAGACATTACCTAATCCAAAAAAAGAGGATAAAATTAAAGAAAGAATAGTATCGGATTTTAAGCGTGAATATTTTTTAATCAATTCGATTAAAAATAAAGAAATAAAAGCCGAAATAAAAGCTCCACACCAAATTATTTGTTCACTTGTTGAATGAAACCAAATATAGGATAACGCGATACCAGGTAATACGGCGTGTGATAACGTATCACCTATTAAAGATTTTTTTTTAAAACTAATAAAAATACCGATTATACCAGATGCTATTCCTAAAAAAAAAGAACCGATAAAAATTTTTATAACTGTATGAGATTGAATTAAATAAAAAAATGTTCTACAATCGTTCATAAGCTAAACATTAATTCCCTTCTGTTTTTTGTGTAATTGGTAATTGATTATGTTTATATGTTTTTGTAATATTGACAGTATTAAAGATTTCTTTAGTTGTTCCACTAGCGATTTTTTGAATATTTAAAAAAATTACGTGATCAAAATATTGACGTACTGTTTCTAAGTCATGATGTACTACGACAATGGTTTTGTTTTTTTTTTGTAATTCTTTTAGCACGGTAATAATTTTTTTTTCCGTTTGGATATCAACTCCTTGGAAAGGTTCATCCATAAGATAAATATCTCCTTCTTGAGCTAAAGCACGAGCTAAAAAAATTCTTTGTTGTTGACCACCTGAAAGTTCAGCGATTTGTCGATTTTTCAATTCAATCATACCTACTTTTGCTAAAGAATTTAAAATTATTTTTTTATCTTTTAAACTTGGTCTTTTAAACCATCCTAAATGACCATATCTACCCATTAAAACAACATCGAAAACAGTTGTGGGAAAATTCCAATCCACTGATTGTCTTTGAGGAACATAAGCTATTTTTTTTCGAAAACATTGATATTTAACATTATGAAATAAAATTTCCCCCGAAATTCTAGGAATCAATTCAATTAAAGTTTTTATTAAAGTTGATTTACCAGCACCATTAGGACCTAAAATAGCGGTCAAAGAACTTTGGTAAATATCTAAATCTATATCCCATAAAGCTGGTTTCAAATGATAAGCAACAGTTAAATCTCTTATTTTAATTGCTATTTTTTTTTTCATACATATGCCTTTATAATTTTCATATTATTTAAAAAAGCTCCGATATAGGTAGAATGCTTATATCTATTATTATTAAGTTCTTCAATTTGATCATCTTTTCCTAAAGAATCCGAATACAATTCGATATTTTCAGGAATTTGAATAGGTTCTAAACCTTTACTTTTTCTCAAATTATTTATTTCTTCTTTTAAGCTTTCTAATGAAGTTTTAGGCATTGAACTTTCTGTAAAAATAGCTTTAACATTATTTTCAACTAATTCTTGAGCTAAGTCTATAATTTGTCTCATATTAGCTTCTGTTTGTGTTGAAACTCCTTGAATTGATTTTAATTGAAAATCACATTCGTTGTTATGCGAAAAATTTTCCCAATAAGAAAAAGCATCATGCGCAGTCACTATAATTAATTTATTACCTTCTTGTTCTTTACTACTTTTTAATTCTGTCAATTCCTTAATAATATGTTTTTTTAAATTTGATAAATCTTCTTTGAAGTAATGGCAATTGACTTCTAATTTCTCTTTATCTTCATTTGTTGTAAGTATTTTTGCTATTTTTTCTTTTAGTTTTTCAATTACTTTTATCCATAAATCAATATCAAACCAAATATGAGGATCAACATCTGAAGATTCAACATCTCCCTTTAATTTATCTGCATCATCTAAACTTTCTTCTCCCGCTTTCCATATGTTATCAACATTCTTTAACAGTTCTATGGCAGATATCATTTTTGCTTCTAAATGTAAACCATTTAAAATGATCAAATCAGCGTTTTTAATTTTTTTACGATCTGATAATTTGATTTTGTAATTATGAGGATCTATACCAACTCCCATTAAAGGAGAAAGACATGAAATACTATTGATATTTTGATATCTAGAATCTTTATTTTCTTGTTCATCTACATCACCAAGTAAATGCTTCACTGCATCGTTTAACATAGTAGTGGTGGTAATAATTTTATTTTGGGTTGGATTAGTATTTTGAGAATAAAATAAAAAGTGAATAGGTATAATTAAAATCAAAAAAGTAAGTAAAATCATTATCCAAAAAGGTCGTAAAAATTTTTTTAACATGGTTAATAACATACAATCTAACTCTTGAATCTATTTTTTAAATTTTACAATAACTTAATAATTTATGTAATGTAATCTATTATGTAAAAAATGTAATTAAATTTTTATATATTTACTTAGTACAAAACTAAAAACAACTAATTATGAATTGGATAATCATCAAAATGAAAAAATGACATTTTTGGCTAATTATTTTTATTATATTAATTTAAATATTTTTTAATTAAAGTATTAAAATTATAATTATCAAATTAAGAACTTAAAATAATATATTTATCCTTCATAAGGAAACCAGACGAAGTAATATCCAAAAATAAATTAAGTTAAATAATATAATGCAAAAAAAATAAAGATTTTGTAACTAACAGAATTAAATTTTTTTATATTTAGAAACATAAAACATTAATTAATTATTGAAAAAATAAGTTTTGATATATTGAAAATTTAACATATATTAAATTTATAAAAAATTTTAATTTTTATTTTAGGATGAAATATCAAATCATAAATCATTATCTGAAATGAAAAATTTTTTCCAATAAAGATAGTAACAATTATATTAGCTATTTATATTAGCTTAATATATCACTTATAAAAGAATAATGGTAATATATAAAATACAAAAATTAAATTAAATAATAAATTTATATTATTGTATTCTAATTTATATTAAATTATAACAAATTTTCTTTTTTATTTGACGAAAAATTAACAATTTTTTTCTCTGATGATAATTTAAAAAAATTTTTATCAGAATTATTTTTTAAAATTAAAATACAAATCAGCTTAAAAATTAAATTTCCTTAAAGTTAAAATATACTATTTTTTATTTTATTTATTTATTTATAAAATTAAAAAAATTAAAACATATATTTCAATAAATTTTTATCACAAAAAAAAGTCACCTTTAAATTTAAAAATGACTTTTTTAATTTTTATCAGAATAAAAAAATATCTTTATTTAATTGATTTAATTATAAAATCTAGTTTAACAAAATACAATAATAAATATGAAAGAAAGAAATTAAATAAATAATTATATATTTAAGTTAAATTGATATTTTTAATAATATTATTTTTTTGCTGTAAAATTATTATTTTTAAAATACAATCTTAAACAATTTAAGAGTACTAAAATAGTGCTCATTTCATGAATGATAACGCCAAAAGGCAATTTAATCCAATTGTTAGGTAAAAAATTGAAAATTGATAATGAAATAATTACTATCAAAGATAAAAAAAGATTTTGGGAAATAATTTTATCTAAATAGCAAGACATTTGATGAATAAGTATCAATTTTTCTAAATCGTTTTTCACTAAAACGATATCGGATACATCAATAGCAACATCGCTGCCTTCTTGCAAAGTAATTGAAACATCGGCCATCGCTAAAGCTGGCAGATCGTTTATTCCATCGCCAACCATAACTCCTGTTCCAAATTTTTCTTTTATATTTTTGATATGTTGTGCTTTTTCTTTTGGTAAACAATTAGAAAAGAAAAAATCCAATTTCAAAAAGGTAGAAATTTCCTGCGCTACTTGATGATTATCTCCTGTTAACATAACAGTATGAATATTATTTTCTTTAAAATATTGAATTATTTTTTTCGCTTTTGGACGTAAGGTATCTAAAATACCGATAATCATCATTATTTTTTGATTACAAGCAAAGTAAATCACAGTTTGACCTTGATTTAATAATTTTAGTGTTTGATGGTTAATTTCATCTGATACTTGATCGAAAATATTATATTTCGCCACTTTATACGAATTTTTTTGATCATCTGAAGCTTCGATTCCAATTCCCAAAAGATTGACGATTTCTAAATTAAAATTAGTTTTTAAAGTATAATTTTGTTTTAAAAACTGACGAATCGCCAGGGCCAAAGGGTGATTAGATTGATTTTCCATTTTAAATAAAATATTGACAAAAAGTTCTTTTTGTTCTGGAGTAACCTCAGTTGGAAAAAAAATTTCTTGTACTAATGGTTTTCCTTCGGTTAAAGTTCCTGTTTTATCAAAAAAAATTACTTTCATTTTTGGTAATATAACCAAAGCTTTGCCATTTTTAAATAAAATACCTTTTTTTGCCAAATTAGAAATAGCAGCAAAGATCGCAGGAACTTCAGCAACAGCCAAAGCACAAGGTGATGAAACTGTTAAAAAAATTAAACTTTTTAAAAAAATATTTTTCATTTGAAAATATTCAGGAATATCTGTCAGGATACTAAAATAAGATAATATACTAAAACTAAAACCCGTTAATAACATTATTAAAGTAATGGATAAAACAATTTTAATATATAAAGGTTCTATTTTTTTTATTAAAGATTCTCTTTTTATATTTTGTTTAATGTTTAAAGTTAAATTAATTATTTTAGCAAAAATAGTTTGATCACTTGTAACATTAATAGCAATAATTAACTTATTATTTAAATTAATTGTGCTACCGAATACTTTATCACCCTTTTTTTTATCTACTGGAATACTTTCCCCTGTTATGTTAGATTCATCTACAGAAGAAAAACCAGAAATAACTAATCCATCGGAAGGAATTTGATCACCACTCAAAACAACTACTTTATCTCCTATTTTAAGATTTTTGGTTGGAATAATTTCGAATTCACCATTATATTTTAACAAACGAGCTTGGACAGGAGCAATATTTAAAAGTTTTTTTATTTCCTTTTGACTTTTGCTTTCGATATATTCCTCTAATAAATCAGCAAAAGAAAAAATAATTATTAATAGAATAGCATCATTATAATGTTCTAAAAAAATAGCTCCTATAGCGCCTATTCCCATTAATAAATGAATATTAGGAACAAATCTTTTTCTCTTTTTCATTATTAAAATAGTCGCTATTAAACCTTCTTTCATCACATGAAAACCACATATAGAAACGATGAATAAAGATAATATTGTTTTAAGAATTTTTGTATTTTGCGGTTCTGAATCAGTTAATATTCCCAGTGATAATTGATAATTTTCATATAAAATCAATGGAATGAAAAATAATAAATATATTATTACACCACATAATAAAAAAATTGCTTGTTTTTTAAACGAAATAGAAATATTTGAATTCATATTTTTAATTTTCAATTTATCCAAAATTAAGAATAACCATCCTTTTTTATTTTTTTATATATATCAAATTAAAAAAAACTAAGAATATAAACTGTTTATCATCTTAGTTTTTTTATTTTTATATAAAAATTTATTTAACTTTAAAATAAATGTAAATCAGTATATATTAAAAAACAATATAAATATATTTATTTTTTGATATTTCAATATCTTTTATCTTTATTTTCAAAACAAACATAAATATATTTTATTCGCGTTTATAAATTTATTTTTCTGGAATTGTTTCCGTAGGATGTTTTAACATTTTTTGAAAAATATCTTTAATATCGGATTCTATCATTTTTCTAGTTTCTTTATTAATCGGATGAGCGATATCTAAATAAATTCCTTTAGAATTTTTAGTATTTGGCATAGCTACAAATAAACTTTTTTGCCCTTCAACAATTCGGATGTTATGAATTACAAAACAATTATCAAAAATAATAGAAGCAGTACCTTTTAGTTTAATTTGGTTGTATTCTTTGCTTAATTTTATTTTAATACAAGTAATTTTTAAGGGTATGATTTTTTCTTCAGATTCAGAATAAAAATCTATCGCTTTTCTTTCTAAAGATTCATCCAACATTTTTTGAAAAGTATCTTTAATAGCATTTTCAATTGTTTGTCTAGTTTCTGAATTAATTGGATGAACAATATCTAAATAAAAACCTTTAGAATTTTTTTTACTAGGCATAGCGATAAAAAGACCGTTTCTACCATCGATAATTTTAATATTATGAACTACAAAGCAATTATTAAATGTTATAGACGCAATACCTTTTAATCGACTTTGCCCTCTGTGCAATTTAGTTATTACATAAGTAATTTGCATTTTTATTTATATCCCCCATTAGTTCCTGATATTTTTAATAAAACTCAATAATTCATTAGTAATAACTTTAATAACTTTATTTTTATTATTAATAACTTATGTCTACATGTTATTCTAACATATATATATATATTTGAATATTTTTTTATTTTTTTATCTTTAAAAAGAAATTTTGAATATTAGGTATAAAATTAAATTTATTTACAAAGTCGAAAAATAAAGAAGTAATGTTTAAAAATTGCGATACACTTATTTCTTCACCTCTTATATTTGGATTAATATGGTTTATTTGAAAAAAAATTAGTAATTTATTTTTTGGAATTTTAAAAAAAGAATTTAAATTATTAAATAAATTTTTTCTTTTATGGGTGAAAGCTGCTTTAACAAATATGTAAAATTCTTTTTTTATAAAATTTAATTCCTCTATTTGAAAGGATTTTTTTTCAAATCGTAAAATTATACCATCTACTTTGGGTTGAGGATAAAACATTGTTTTTTTAACAATTTTAATTTTCTTTATTTTTGTTAAAGTTTGAATTAACACGCTTAAAGCATTATAATTTTTATTTTTAGGTAAAGCCATTAAACGTAATCCAATTTCTTTCTGTATCATAATTGTAAAGTTTTTTATTTGATTTAAAAAAATAATTTTAAATAATAAGGGTGTAGTAATATAATAAGGTAAATTCCCAATCAATACTACATCTTCTTTTTGAAAAAATTTTTGTAAATCATCTTCAAGATTTCTGTTCAAAAAATCATCATAAATGATCTTTATAGGTATTTTTTTATCAAAAATTAAAAAAGGCTTTAAAGAACTATCGATTTCATAAAGTAAAATTTTTTTAGCCTTATTTAACATTAAACGTGTTAAAGTTCCTTTTCCTGGGCCTATTTCTATAACATTTTGATTATCTAAATTTGCTTGTTTTATAATAAGTTTTAATAAATTCAAATCATATAAAAAATGTTGACCATATTTTTTTTTAAATATATGTTTTTGCATAAAAATTTTATTTTTCTTTATAGTTTCTATAAAAAAATTTATTATTAACGTTATTATTTTTTTCTTCTTTAATTAATTTTTTTAATAAAGATGATTCTTTTTTCAGTTTACTAGTTTCTTTATTAGAAGATTGGATTAAAATTTCACCAATATCTTTAGCATCTTCTTGAAAATTTTTTTTATAAGGTAATTTCGGGTTTTTATCATGATAAAAGTAATATTTTTTTTCTTCTTCTGTGGATTTATTATAAACAGTAGGTTTATTATCGTCATAAGTCCAAATATGACGATTTAAAAAATCAAAACATAAATTTCTTAGTATTTCATCATTAACGTCTTTTAAATATATAATTAAACCATTAATATAAAAATCATCAATTTCTAAATATGTTTCTATATAATTAAGTGATAAATCAAGATTATTTTTTTGCATTTTTTCACTATGTTGTAAAATAAATTTTTTTAAAGGTTGCAAAATGATATCAAAATTATTTAAAACATTTTTTTTCTCGGATAATAAATATTTTATTCGTAAAAAAATTTTTTCTAAAATAACAGTATATCCTCTAACTTTTAAATGACCATATACTTGTTTATACATGTGATAACGATTAATTGCGAAACTTTCAATTGCCGCAACACTATTTTTAGATAACACAATTTGATATTTATTTCCTTTCGGATCAATATTAATACTACGAATTAACATATCCGTTTCAATATAACCATATGTAACTCCTGTGTAAAAAGAATCTCTAGATAAATAATCTAGACGATCAAAATCCAATGCACTAGAAAGTAATTGTCGAATAATTGGAAAAATTTTTGCATCATTTTTATTTTTAAGATCTTCTTTTAAGTAATCATTTTTTTTATCTAAAATTCGAGCTACATTTATTTTTAAATCGTCATTATAAATATCTAAAATTTTAGCTATTTCTTTGTCTTTTCTAACAATTTGTGCTCCAATCTCGACATGTTCTGTTTGAAAAATATTTTCAAAGATGTGAGAATAAGCACCATGACCTATATCATGTAATAAAGCAGAAATTAACAAAAGAAGCTTATATTCTGATGTAAATATCTTATTAAATCTATCTATTGTAGAATTAATTTCTAAAAATCTTCTAGTTAATTCGTATACTCCTAAACTATGTGTAAAACGAGAATGTTCTGCGCCATGAAATACAATGTTAACGCAACTTAATTGTCTAATTCTCCTTAATCTTTGCATACATTTAGTATTGATTAATTTTTTTAAAATACCTTTCGGATCATACTTTGTATCGAAATATATATAACCATAAAGAGGATCGCGGAAAACTTTTGGTTTTTGAGATGATTTGTCATCATTATTTTGATTTTGATTTTTGTTTAATTTATTTTTATTTACATTCATTTTTTAATCTTATTTCTTTTAGTTGTTAAATTTTCATTATTTTTGTATTATTTTATAATTTTTTTGTATCAAACATTCTAATAAAATAAACAATAAAAATTTTTTTAATTTTTTTGAATCATTACCTAATTCAAACCAAATTTAAAAACTAAGAAACAAAAAAATTAAATATAAATTTTTTTAATCTTTTTATATTCATTTTTATTTTATCTTGTTTTATTGGATTATTAAACTTTTTCCTGTTATTTCTTCTGGTTGCGGTTAGTAGTTATAACAAAGTAGGAACTATATTGTATAAACTACTAGTTTTATCAGTATGAGAGGTTTGAGAACCTCTGCTTTTTTTGTATGTCATTTTTTTGCGTTATTATGATCATAAAAAATAACAACTACTCCTTTTATAGATTGAATAGCTTAAATTATTTTTTCGTAAACGTTTATCTACTGCTTTTACAGATTAAATTATTGTTTTTAAGAAACTAGTATGCCCAACCATATCTTCAGCAAAATTTAAAATCATATTTTGATATCTTTTAGATAAAATTTCCTTTTTCCATCAAAAACTAAACCTAAAATACGGATTTTACTATTTCTTCTTCTAACATGATCTATGATTTCTAGAAAATATTTATTTTGAAAAAAATTTTATCTTCGGTAAATTTGTGAATAAAAGTAAGAAATTGATATAAAATTCTTCCAGCTCCTAAATTCAAATGACCTACTTCACTATTTTCAACTTGATTTACTGGCAATTTTACAAATTTCTCTTGAAATATATAATTTAGTTTTTGTAAAATTGAAAAAATAGATAATTTAAAAAAGATTTTTAGTAAAAAAATTAATAGCGTTGTTGTTTTTGTTGATAATCTAAAACCATTTAAAATAATTAATTCTACAATATTTTGACATAATCAATTAATTTTTTAAAAAATTATATTTTACTTTTTTAAATTATAAAAAGCTTTGATGCCTAAATAAATTGGATTATATAATTTTTCTTCAATTCTCAATAACTGATTATACTTAGCCACACGATCCGTACGAGAACAAGAACCAGTTTTAATTTGTCCTACATTAGTGGCTACAGCTAAATCAGCTATAGTAGTATCTTCAGTTTCACCGCTACGATGAGAAATAATAGCAGTATAAGAAGCTTTTTTTGCCATTTCGATAGTTTCTAAAGTTTCGGTTAAAGTGCCAATTTGATTTAATTTAATCAAAATAGAATTAGCGATTTTCTTCTGAATACCTTGATATAGTTTTTGGGGATTAGTAACAAACAAATCATCACCTACTAGTTGTACTTTGTCACTTAAATTTTTAGTTAATATTTCCCACCCCTGAATATCGTTTTCATCTAAACCATCTTCAATAGAGATAATAGGATATTTTTTAACTAGTTTTTCATAGTAAATAACTAATTCTTCGCTAGTAAATGATTTATTTTCAGATGTTAAAATATATCTATTTTTTTGTTTATTATAAAAAGTTGAGGCAGCCACATCTAAACCCAAAAAAACATCTTTCCCAGGAGTAAAACCCGCTAATTCAATTGATTCTAAAATTACTTGAATAGCTTCTTCATTACAACTTAAATCAGGGGCATATCCTCCTTCATCACCCACTGTAGTAGGAAGGTGTTTTTTTCTTAAAATTTTTCCTAAAGAATGAAAAATTTCAGTACCGTAACGTAAAGCTTCTTTAAAACTAATAGCTCCTGTTGGTAAAATCATAAACTCTTGAAAATCAATATTATTGGAAGCATGAACTCCACCATTAATAACATTAATCATAGGAACAGGCATTTGTTTTTGTGATATTCCGCCTATATACTGGTACAATTCTATATTTAAGTAAGCAGATGCAGCTTTAGCACATGCCAAAGATACTCCTAAAATAGCGTTAGCTCCTAATTTAGATTTATTAGCTGTATTATCTAAACTAATTAAAATTTTGTCAATTCTAGTTTGTTCTAAAACAGAATAACCTATCAAATTAGGTTTAATTATTTTTAGAACATTGTTAACAGCTTTTAAAACTCCTTTTCCTAAAAACCTTTTAATATCATGATCTCTTAACTCCACTGCTTCATATTGTCCTGTAGATGCTCCTGAAGGAATAATAGCTCTTCCAGAGTGACCAGATTGTGTAAAAATTTCAACTTCTATAGTTGGATTTCCTCTGGAATCTAAAACTTCTCTTGAAAAAATATCTTTTATTTTTGACATAATATTTTTTTAATTCCCTTGATTTTCCTAATTAATTACATTCACAATAACTAACATTATTATAAAGGCAAAAATTAAAAAAACCAAATTTTTGTTTTATTAAATTAAATTTGTTTTTTTCTTATGAATAGTTTTTAGTAAATTTGATGAAATAAAATAAAAATAAAAAAATGAAATCAATAAAGCCGATTTAAAACAAGCTTATCAATTGATTATTTCTCCTGATACCAAGGTCTTAGAAGAAATTGAAAAAGAATTAACCCTGAAAGGAGGTGAGCAGTAATGTTATCCCCATTAGATTTAATTAAAGGTTATTTTACTTTGAAATCGTATTTTTCGTGGTTGGGCGGAAATAAACGCATAAAGAAAGCAATCTAACCAATTGCCTCAGCTAGGATAATGTTGAGACGTCAAACCATCGGCTCACCAAACGAAAGAATGGGCAGTTACAGCATATGGTTAAAGCGGATTGAGGGGAAGTAACTACCCAAAAGGATATCGCCAGACGAATGATAGGTATGGAGAAGGCTGAAACGCCCTAATCGCGGAAAATATCGTAATAAAAAAACCTCCCAGAAAGTTAATGAAACTGGGTGTCCGAAGGTTTCATGGAGTTATAAACTGCGACTTTATGAATTATCCCAAAGCAACCGTTCAAGCGGTAACTTCGGAGTCTCGTGGAATGTACTTAGATGAGTAAAGCATCTAAGGAACTGACATGGGGAAAAATACGACAGTGCGCACTGAACCTTTATTTTGTTACAACTTTTAATAATATTAATGATCATCTTGATCGCTATTTAGTTCGGAAATATCTCAGCTTTTCTCGTGAATAAAACTTTTTTTAACTGCGCCGTTTGTTGAAAGTTAAATTCAAT
>JAUZLI010000006.1:0-24038 GCA_032884955.1 Candidatus Phytoplasma vignae | reverse complement strand
GGGAATTGTTTATGAAATTTTCCGTTTTTTTAAAAATTTTATTATTAACCGATACACACGGTAATTATTTTGTTTTAAAAGCTTTAATGCAAACTTGTTTATTTGTTTTTATTTCTTCTTTGATTGCTATTTTTTTAGGTTTCGGTTTAGGAATGATTTTATATTGCAATCATCATAAAAAAACTTTATTACAAAAAATTATATATTCTACAATATTTTTTTTTATTCATGTTTTGACTACTTTACCTTTTGTTTGTTTTTCTTTTTTTATTTTCGTTATCTTAAAAAAACTTATATTTAGTCAAATAACAGACCACAAAACATTATTTTCTTATATTTGTTTAACTTTCTTTTTAACTTTAATTTTTACAAAACAATGTTCTAAAATTTGGAAAAAAATATTTACAAAAATAAATTATAAAAAAAATATTAAAAAAGAAAAAATGGATTTATTTTATCAAATAAAAAATAATATAACTTATAAAGTTAATGTATTAATTAATAACGGTTTTGCTTATGCTATTATTATCAGTAGTTACTTAGAAGATCGTTATATAGGTCATTTATTTTATAATTCATTAAAATATTTGATTCAAGGAGAAAATAATTTAAATACAACTTTTAATAAAATTAACATCCATTGTTCAGCGTTAAATTTAACTAATGAAAATTTTTTATTTGTTATTTTTATAGTTATGCTGATAATCATTCAAATAATTTATTTATTAACAAATTTTATCATTAGCAAAAAAATTTTTGCAAATAAGTCTTAATTAATTTAAATTTGAAAAATTAGTGATTTTTACATTTGCTTAAATACAAAAATAAATCGTAATAAACTGAATTTTTTTAATTAATTTTTTTAATAGTTAACGTAATGAAATAAAGATAAAATTAATAACATCATTTTTTTAACTCGCTATCTAATGATTAATAATTAAATATGCATTTGTTTAATTATTAAACCTTTTTCTAAAATTGCTATTTTATTGCATAAATTTCGAATTATTTTCATATCATGCGAAACGAAGACAATAGTTGTCTTATACCTTTGATTAATTTCTTTAATAATTTTTAAGATATCTTGACTAGTTTCTTCATCTAAAGCGGATGTTGGTTCATCACAAAAAATAATTTTAGGCAAAATTGACAAAGATCTAACAATAGCTAATCTTTGTTTTTGACCACCAGACAAAATTTTGGGGTAAGCATTTTTTATTTCTAATAAACCAAACATTTGTAAAAGATTATTTATTTTATGATCAATATCTTTATTCGTTATTTTTCTTAATTTTAAAGGCAAAGCTGCGTTATCAAAAACATTTAAATTATGTAAAAGATTAAAATGTTGAAAAATCATCGAACTTTCCATACGTGTAAATTTTCTTATAATATTTTCTTCATTATCCGCTTTAAGAAAACCGTTCATTATTCTTAATAAGGTAGTTTTGCCTGAACCTGTTTTTCCTATCAAACCAAAAATATCACCCGTATTAATATCTAAATGAATTTTTTCTAATATTCGATATGTTTTCTTTTTGATCACAAAAGTTTTGGAAATTCTATTAATTTTTAACATTTAAGCAAATCTATCCCACCTTTAATACATTATTTTTACATTTTTTTGTTAAAATTCTACTAAAAAATTTTTCGATTTTATATAAATTTTCAACTAAAATTTCTATATCTTTTTCATTATTATGTATTCCTAAGGATACTCTTACAGTACTTGATTTTTTCATATTTTTAAATAATAAATGTGCACAATGCTGACCTGAACGAACATAAATATTTTTTTGTGCTAAAAAAGTTTCTACATCGTGGGAATGAATAAAACTAAAATTGAAATTAATCATATTGATAGCTAAAGGATTTAAAATTTCTAAATTTTTGAAAAGATTTAATTGTTTCGTTAATTTATATAATAATGCTTTTTCATATTTTTGAATTTGAGAAAAACCAATTTGTTGTAGTAAATCTAATGTTTTTCCAAAAGCAATAATACTTCCAATATCAGGTGTTCCTGCTTCGAATTTTGCAGGTAAATCGTTTAATACAAAACGATTTTTCTCAACATCTTTAACTGAACCTCCGCCAACTATTAAAGGTTTTAATTTCTTTAAAAAATTTTTTTTGCCATATAAAATACCTAAACCAAAAGGTCCGTACATTTTATGCGTAGAAAAAGCCATAAAATCAATTCCTAAGTTACGTACATTTACAGGTACATGTCCTATTGATTGGGCTGCATCTAAAATTACTATAACATTTTTTTTTTGATGTGCTAATTTGGTAATATCTTTAATAGGATTTAGATAACCTAACACATTAGACATATGAGTTAAAGCGACTATTTTGGTTTTTTTTGTTAAAACTTTTTTAAAATTTTCTGTCGTTATCTGATATTGCGAATTTAAAGGAACAAAAACTAATTTTGCTGCTTTTTGTTTGGCTATTTTGATCCAAGGCAAAATAGAAGAATTATGCTCAAGTTCTGATGTTATAATTTCGTCACCAGGTTGTATGAATTGTTCTGCTAAAATATAAGATAAATTATTCAAAGCATCAGTAGTATTTTTAGTAAAAATAATTTCTTCAGCGAAACCAGCATCAATAAAAGATGCTACTTTTTGCCGAATTTGTTGAATAGCTAATATATTGTTATTAGATAAAAAACCTTGCGAACGAATACTAATACCATTATTAGTATAAAAACTTGTTAAAGCGTTAATCATCAACTGTGGTTTGAGAGAAGATGATGCTGTATCAAAATAAACTAATTGAGGATATTTTTTAAAAACAGGAAACAAATAACGAAACAAAATTACTTTACCTTCTATAATTTCACAATTTATTCAAAAATATTATAATTAATTAAAAATCTTCTAATATATATTAGCTATAAAAATCAAAATTTTTAACTGGATTATTATCCAGTTAATTATAAATAAAAATTATTTTTTTAAATAAAAATAATTATTGGTCGAAATTTATTAATAATAAATCTTATTATTAACCATTAAAAATTATTAATTGAAAATAATTAAAATTAAAAATTTTTAATGGTTAATATCATTAAAATGGCGCATAATAACAAAAATTAACAAAAACATAAAATTAAGTTAATTTATTTGTTTTTTTTATATTTATAAATCAAATAGATAATTTAATATAATATAAAAAATGGCGGAGTAAAAGGGATTCGAACCCTTGCACCAATTTAATTTGGACTACGTCCTTAGCAGGGACGCCTCTTATAACCTCTTGAGTATTACTCCTCATAATGATCAAATATTGAATTTGATAACAAAGTTACTTCATATAATTATAATATAAAAACAATAAAAAATTTTATTTTTTGATTATGTATCATATTATAATTGTTAAACAAAAATAAAACATCAAACTTTTTGTTTTATCGATAATTGATTTAAAATGGTTTTTGCTTTTTGTAATAAATTATAAAAAACATTACATTCATAATACATTTTTTCTATAAACACATCATCACGTAAAATTTCTTTCACTTTTGCTTTTTGATAAGTGTGATAAACGAAAAAAAAGACTTTGATTCCTTCTGAACAATAAAGTTGTGCTTGTACTTGAGCATAATAAAACATAGGAATTTTATCATGTAAAAAAAAATTATTCCAAGTTTGAGTATTACAAGTAATTGGGCACTTGATTTCTAAAACACTACGATTATTTTCATACCAACCATCTAAAGAAGCAGATATAAAATTTTTCACAAAAACCATTGGCTTAAATTGAATTTTATTCGTTTCATTAAAAAATTTTCTCGCTTCTGGTTCTAAACGCCGACCATGACGCATAGCACCATTTTCCTCTACTTTTTCTTCGAACAATTTTCTTTTAAAAATCTTTTTTTTACTTTCAAAAGGGTTAAGCCCCATTATTGCTGCCACTTCAGAAGCATTAATATAATTTTTTCTATGTTCATGCCAATCTTTAGAATTTTGTTCTAAATTCGAATACTGCATAAAAATCAAATTTGTCCTTTCTTTGAGAAATATAATTTCGTAAAGCAATAATTTCCGCCAACAACAAATAAAATACAAAAAATTATACAAATTTAAAATTAAATAATTTTTGAACATTTTGAGAAGTTTGCATTTTGACTTCTTCCAACCCAATATTTCTTAAATTTGCAATTTTTTCCGCAATGATTTTAACAAAGGCAGGTTCGTTTCTTTTATTTTTTGCTATAGGATAAGGTGTTAAAAAAGGAGCGTCAGTTTCTAAAAAAATTTTATCTAAAGGTATTTCTTTAGCTATTTTACAAGCTTCTTTAGCATTTTCATAAGTAACAATACCACCTATACCTACATAAAAACCTAAATCAATAGCTTTTTTGGCTTCTTCTAAATCATTTGTTAAACAATGAAAAACACCCCTAATGTTATTTTTATATAATTTTAAAATGTTATATATCTCATTAAAAGAATCTCTAGCATGTAAAATAATTGGAAGATTATATTTCAAAGCTAACTTAATTTGTAATTGTAAATTTTTTTTTTGTATATCTAAAGAAGTTTTATCATGGTATAAATCTAAACCAATTTCCCCTATAGCAACAACTTGCGGTAAACTTAAATATTTTTCAATACTAAAAGGATCATTATTTAACCAATAACAAGGATGAATACCTACAGCAGCCTTAATAAAAGGATTTTTAATAGATAATTCTACTGATTTTTCATTAGTTTTATAATCTAAACCTGGAACAATAAAATATTTTATATCATTGTCGAAAGCTCTTTTAATTACATTATCAAAATCTTGAGAAAATACATCTAAATTTAAATGCACATGTGTATCAATTAACATATTTAATAATTTTCATCTTACTCTTTTTTTTTATTTTTAATTTTTCATAAGTATTTATGATTTCTTAAGTGTTTTTGTTGAAATTTATAAATTTTATATTTACCACTTATTTTATATTAAGAAAAAACCCATTTTTTTATATTATTGGGTTTTTTATTTTAAAACATTAAATTTAAAAAAACATAAAATTAAATATGAATTGACTTAAATTACATATGAATTGGTTTATCAATAGCACCTAAAAAAGTTTCTAAAGTTAATTCTGACAAAGTAGGATGAGGATGTATAGTATGAGCTATATCATAAGCTGTCGCTTTTAATTCCATAGCTAATCCTATTTCACTAATTAACTCTGTAGCATTATAAGCTACAATATGCATTCCTAAAATTTTTAAACTTTTTTTATCTACTATTAATTTAGCAAAACCTTCTGTTTCACCGTCTGCTAAAGCTTTTCCAATAGCTTTAACAGGAAAATGAGATACTTTAATTTGTATATTATCTTGCATTCTAGCTTGTTTTTCAGTTAAACCAATGGTAGCTATTTCTGGAAAACCATAAATACAAGATGGTACATTATTATAATCTATATTCTTTAAATTAAAAGTTTTACCTAAAACAGCATGTGAAGCGGCAATAATACCTCCATGACTAGCAACATGAGCCAACATACATTTACCATTCACATCTCCAATTGCATAAACTCCATTGATTGAAGTTTCTAAAAAATTATAAGTAACAATACCTTGATTATTTGTTAATAAATTTAAATTTTTTAAACCATAAAGATTCGGTTTTGTACCTACTGCTATTAGAATAATTTCAGTATCCAAAGTATATTCTAAACCCTGATATAAATAAGTAACTAAATTATTATTAATTTTAATAACATTAGCTTCTGTAAAAATTTTAATATTATCTTTTTTTAATTTTTCTGTATAAAATTGTACTACATCTTGATCTAAATTATTTAATATAGAATTTTGTTTTTCTAAAATAACTACTTCTGCTCCGAATTTATTAAAAATAGTAGCAAATTCTACACCAATAACACCACCGCCAATAATAATTATTTTTTGCGGAAACTTTTCTAATTGTACAAGTTCTTTACTAGTATAAACATATTTATTTTTATAAGCTTCATTTAAACCAGGAATAGGAGGAATGAAAGCACTAGAACCTGTCGCAATTATAAGTTTTTTAGTTTCTAAAAAAAATTCTTTTACTTTTACTTTTTGAGGTGTTAAAACTTCCCCTGTGCCATTATAAATATCAATTTTATTCTTTTTCAAAAGATACTTTATTCCATTTTGTAATTGTTCTACAACATGATTTTTACGTTTTAATATGTATGACCAATCAAAATTAGCAGTACCTTCGAAATTTAATCCAAATTTTTTTATATTTTGAAAAAGATGAAACATCTTAGCGCTTTTCAAAAAGGTTTTAGTAGGAATACAACCGTAATTTAAACAAATACCACCCAATTTATGTTCTTCAACTAAAGCTACTTTAGCTCCTAATTGGGCAGCTTTGATAGCAGCAACATATCCTCCTGGCCCGCCGCCTATCACTAAAATATCGTATTTCGTAATCATTGTTTTGTACCTTAAATAATTATAAATTATTTATTCTTATTAAAAAAGACAACTTTCTAAAATATCAGTATTTTCCAAAAGGTCTTTGATACGATTCAAAAACCTACCTCCGTCCGCTCCATCAATAACACGATGATCAAGAGTCAAAGAAAGGGGTAAAACATCAGCAATACAAATTTCGTTATTTTTGACTATCGGTTTTTTAATAATTTTACCAATCCCTAAAATAGCTAATTCTGGATAATTAATAATAGGGTTACCATATAAAATACCAATAGAACCAAAATTAGTTAAAGTAAAAGTACCATTTTGTATTTGTTCTAATTGAATTTTTTTCTCTATAGTTATTTTGCTGAGATTTTGAATTTCTTGAGCTAAAGATATTATACTATATTGTGCTGCATCTTTGATATTTGGCACAATTAAACCCTGCGGGGTATCAACTGCTATACCTAAATTAATAGTATTTTTAATGATAATTTCGTCTTTTTCATCATTAAAACTAGCGTTGAAAATTGGAAATTCATGTAAAGCAATAACTACCGCTTTCGCGATAAAAGCCATATAAGTTAATTTAATATTTTGTTCTTCTGCTTTTAGTTTAGTTTTTTGTCTCAAAATAACCAAATTACTAATATCCATTTCTATTATTAAAGTAACATCAGGAATAATAGTTTTAGCAATAACCATTTTTTTAGCAATCGTTTTTCTTAAACGAGAGATTTTCTCGATTTTAATATCATCATTGTTATTCATTTGGGATTCATTTTTTTTTTCATTATTAATCAACATTATTTCTTCATATCCTTAATATTCTAAAAAATTTATAAATTTTTTTGTCAAAAATCTATATTTTTTTAAAATTTTATTCCATTTCAGCTAACAGATCACCTACTTTAACAACTTGACCTTCCTCAGGGAATATTTTTGTAATACGACCTGTTTTAGGTGCAGGTATTTCTACTTCTAATTTATCTGTTTCTATAACTACAATAGAATCTCCTTCTTGAACCGTATCACCAACTTTTACTTTAAAATTTATAATAGTACCTTCCGAAATGCCTTCTCCGACATCATGGAATTTAATTTGTTCTGCCATATTTTTTTCACCTTTATAATATATATTTTTTAATATATCAAATTAATCAATTAATTATTTTAAGTCAAAACACTATATTTAAATATTAACTTATTTATATTTTATTAAAAATTTTTTTAATTCCATAAATAATTTTTTCAGGACTTAAAAATTGATGATACTCACCACGTGACAAAGGCATAATAATATCATTTCCTGTAATTCTCCGAGGAGCAGTTTTTAAAGCATCAAAAGCGTATTCATTAATTAAAGTAATGATTTCACCTGCTGGACCATAAGTTTTCGTTGCTTCATGAACGACTACCAATCTACCTGTTTTTCTTATAGATTTGACTAATGTTAAATAATCAATTGGATTAATAGTTCTCAAATCAATTATTTCTACTGATATTCCTTCTTGTTTTAAAAATTCTAAAGCTTTATAGGCGATAGGAACCGCTGAACTCCAAGCAACCAAAGTTATATCTGTTCCTTCTTGGACTACTTTAGCTTTTCCAATCTCAACTTCATAAATATTCTCTGGAACTTCTTGTTTTAACCCTCGATAAAGTAATTTAGGTTCCATATAAATAACAGGATCTGGATCATTTATTGCCGCAATCAAAAGTCCTTTTGCATCATAAGGATTCGAAGGAACAACTACTTTTAATCCTGGGAAAAAACCTACAATAGTTTCTACAGACTCAGAATGATGTTCCAAAGCTTTTACCCCTGCTCCTACTGGAAATTTTAAAACCATAGGACAAGAAAAACTACCACGTGAACGATTTCTTAAACGTGCGGCATGCGAAACTAAATCTTGTAATCCAACATACATAAAACCATCAAATTGAATTTCGGCTATAGGTATTAAACCATTCAAAGACATACCGATAGCGCTACCCACTATACCAGACTCCGTGATAGGAGTATTAAAAACACGTTTTTCGCCATATTTCGCTTGTAAACCAGCAGTTACACGAAAAACACCTCCTAATTTACCTACATCTTCACCAAACAAAACTACTTTTGGATTATTTGCTAATTGAAGATCTAAAGCATTATTAATAGCTTGCAATAAATTCATTAATGCCATTTTTATTTACCTTTCTTTTGATATTCTAAGAAAGCTTTGTATGAATGATATTGTTCTTCTAATTGAGGAGTCATTTTATAATAAATATGATTAAAAATTTCTTTTGGGTCTATTTGATCTCCATAAATTAATATTTTTTTATGAACATTAGTAACATAATTAATAGTTTCTTGTTCAATTTGATTAATCAAATGAGAATTTAATATATTTTTATTTAATAAATATTGTTGAAAACGCTTAATTGGGTCTTTTTTTCTCCATTCCTCTTCTTCTTCTTTATCACGATACAAACTAGGATTATCGTTAGTAGAATGCGCTCCCATACGATAAGTCATCATTTCTATTAAACTCGAACCTTTACCTTCTCTTGCGGCATCTGTAAATTCTTTGACAGCAACATAAACAGCTAAAACATCATTCCCATCAACTTGAATTCCAGGAATACCAAATGCATAAGATTTTTGAGCTAAAGTATCTGCTTTAGTACATAATTTACGGGGAGTCGAAATAGCATATTGATTATTTTGAATAATAACTACCAATGGAGCATCCATTGACGCAGCGAAATTTAATCCAGCATAAAATTCTTCATGAGAAGTTCCACCATCACCAATTGTTGCTATTGTAACTTCATTCTGAGATTGTAATTTACTAGAAATAGCCAAACCAGCTCCGATATTAATACCTGAACCAATAATAATATTAACAGGTAAAATACGTTTATTAGGATCTAATTGTGCTCCTTTTTCATTACCATACCAATATAGATACATCTGTTCCAAATCAATACCACGTGTTAAATATAACCCTAAATCACGAAAATAAGGGGAAATCCAATCTTGTTTTTGTATAGCCATTGCTGTACCAATTTGACAAGCTTCATGACCTTCATTAATAATATAATTTGACATTCTTCCTTGTCTTTGATACTGAACTGCTTTAATATCTGCTATTCTGGTAAGTACCATTTTTTTATACATTTCTAACAATTGTTCATCTTTTATTTTCGGCTCTAGTTTTGTATTGATAACTTCACCATGCATATTTAAAATTTGCAATTGTTTTTTATTCAAAGGATTGTATATTTTATTTAACTCATTAAATAATTTACTCATCTTTTTTCAAATCTTTCTGTCTTTATTCTATCAAATTTCTAAAATGTTAACATATTTATAAAAAATAGTCAAATTTTTAAAAAAACAAAAACCAAGAAATTATAAAACAAAAAATTTTTTTTAAATAACTAAATAAATATATTTTAAAAATATTATTAAAAAAGTACAATAATAATCAAATTTTTTTGATAGAACTTAAGAATTATTGTCTTATCTCCTGATAAAATTAACTTAAATGGAAAAATTTTTTATTCAAAAACAACTATTTATGATTTAGTTGTTAATTTACATAGTAAATGCGAAACAAAATCGAAAACCGTCTCTGGAGAACGAGAAGTGACGAAATTATCACTTGTAATCGCTCTTGCATCAGGAACAAAATAACCTTGAATATGCTTTTCATACCCAGGAAAACAAGTAAAACGATGATTATGTAATAAATTAAGTTTTCCTAGAAACGCAGGAGCAGCGCAAATAGCTCCTATCACTTTCTTTTGATCAGAAAAAAATTTAATTATTTTCAAAATTTGTATTAATTCATCATTTTTATATTGTAATATTTGATATACATAAGAGCCACCAGGAATAATTAAAAAACTATATTCTTCATAAATAATCTTTTCCCATGTCAAATCAGCTTTCACTAACAATCTTTGAGCAGAAAGAACTTCTAAAGATTTATTATTGGTTGACATTATTATTTTAAAACCATTTTTTTGAATCATTGCTCTCGTTACTATAGCTTCGCAATCCTCAAAACCATTAACTAAAATTAACAAACCTTTTATCGGTGTTGACATAAATAAAATTAGCGTTATCCTTTTATATAAAATTTGAAACATCTTTTTCGAATAATATAATATGTTATTTTCAAAACTTAATTTATCAATAAAAAAAAATTTCTTACATTCCAACCATAAAATAATCTTTTGAACTATTTCATAAATATTTTTTTAAGATATAAACATACACTGTTATTGTATCATTATTTTCCTAATTACTAATCTTTTTGTTTTTAAATTTTAACATTGTAATTATATTTAATAAAAATCTAATAAAATCAAATTGTGAAAAATAAGTTTTTTGAATAACATAGAGAAGTTACAATTCAATATACTTTTATAATAATATAAAATTAAATAATTGCAAAAATAATATATATTGCACATATTGCAAATTTTTCGACTATATAACTAATTCAATAAATAAAATTATATACTTGATGAAAAAAATTGAATATAAAATAGATTAATTTCGTTAAAAAATATAAAAACTCATTATAATGATAGCGGTAGTAATTTTGTAATTGTATAATTTTACTATCTTTGAATAAAAATGTTTTTTTATATAAATATTTATGTTCATATATTAAATATATATTTCATTTTATAATTATTCCTCATTAAAAATTAAAAATTAAAAAATAAAAAATAAAAAATAAAAAATAAAAAATAAATTAAAAAAGGAGATATAAAATCTTAAAAAATCTTAAAAACCAAAATTATTTAAAATTATTTTTAAGTATATTTTTATTTGCTGTCATAATAATAGCTATAATGTATTATTATTTTGCACCTGTTTCAACAGACAATTCATTAAACATTGAAGAAAAAAGTTCTTTTAATTCTGTAAAAGATCAAAATACTACTTCTAACATAAACTCGTTAGAAGAAACAAAAGAAGAAAGAGAAACAGCTAACGAAAATATTACTAATTCCAATGAAGAAACAACAATAATTCAAAAAGAAATTGTTGACAATAATGATTCATCAGATAACTTCCAAACTGAGAAAAATATTTCACCAACACCAATGGATAAAGTCGAAACAGAAAATTTTCATAAAGAAGAAGATAAATCTTTAATGCCGGAAATTACACCATCGATAAATGACAAAACAACAATAGATTCTGCCCAAGAACGACAAAAAACAAGTAAAAATAAATTAACAAAATTCCTTACTTTTGACAAAGCAAAAAATAAAAATAAAAAAATAGACTCTTCTTCAAGTGATCAACAAAACGTAGATAATACTTCGTCTGATACGAAAAAAAATTAAAAGACAATAATAACAAAAGATTTAAAAATGCAAAAAATACTTGAGAAAAAAATCATTTAGCTAATAATAAAAAAAATTTAAAATTAGTTTTTAAATAAAAACTTTATAATTAAATCATTTTTTATTAAAAAGAAAATGTGAAAAAAAAGTAATATCAATTCAAGTTATCAAATGTTTTTTTAACCTTATTAAAATAAGAATTTAGACAATATATTTTTATTCATCATTCATCTATTGACGAAAAAATTATCTATAGAATAGAAAGGAAGTTGGATAAAGAAAAATAAAAAACAATTTTACTTATTTAAATATAAAAAAGATCTCTGTGTGAGATCTTTTTTATATTTTGATCATTTCTAATTATTAAAAAAATAATAAACAGATAAATTATGACATAAATTACCAATAATAACAAAAATATGCCAAATAAAATGATAATATTTTTTATATTCATTGTGATAAAAATAAACACCTAAAGTATAAAATAAACCACCCAACAATAACCAATTACATACTTGTTGATTATTCCTAATTTTTTCATTTAAAAACAATAAAATAATAGCTCCACCCCAACTTATTAGTAAATATAAAAATAAATGTATTTTTTCACCTTTGTTCATCCAAAATATTTTAAAAAAAATACCTAAAAAAACAATTATCGTTTGTATAAGAAAAAAAAATAAATTAATATCGATAATATTATTTTTTGGAAATAAAAAAGGAATAAAAGTACTCCAAATTAATAAATAAATACAAATATGATCAAATTTTTGGAAATTTTTTTTGGCTGCAGTAAAAGATAAAGCGTGATATAAGCAACTTATCAAATAAAGCATAAACATACTAATAAAAAATAATATTAAAGGCCAAGAAAAAAAAACTTTATCAACTGTCTTAAAATAAATGAAAAAAATAATAATATTACAAATAATCATCAAACCATGAGAAATAGAATTAGCTATTTCTTCACCGATAGTTTGTTTTTTATTTTTTTTTATCTTCCATTTCATTTTTTGTACAAATCCTTTTTTAAATTTATTTAAATAGTCGTAGTAAATATTTTTTTAATAAGCTCTAGCGAATAAAATTGTTTGATTAGCTTTTTTTTGAGTAACAGGGCAATATTCTGTTATTAACTCTTCATCCAAAATAACTCTTGCTGTAGCTCCTGTTTCTTCTTTAATAAGTAATTCTGCTTCATTAGCATATATACTCATTTTCACATAACCTTTACGATACTTAATATATGTTTTAAAATCTTTGTAAGTAGTAGCGATATGTATATTTTGTTTTAAATAATTTAAAGCTTTTTGAAACATTTGTTGATGTATTTGTTTTAATAATAGAGGTATAGTTTGTAACAATTTTTCTTCCGCAACAATAACTTTTTCAAAATTATGACGAATAAAAATAATTACTTGTTTACGTTCTAAATCTTTTTCTCCGATTTCGATTCTAATTGGAACACCTTTTAATTCATAATAACTAAACTTCCAACCTATATGTTTATCCTGTTGATCCAACGAAACACGATATTTTTTTTTTAATTGTGTATAATATCCTTTCGCCTTTGACAAAATTGATTCGTTCTTATATTGTATAGGAATAATAACTATTTGAATTGGGGCTAAATAAGGAGGTAAATTCAGTCCTTCATCATCTCCATGTATCATAATAACAGCACCTATTAATCTTGTAGAAATACCCCAAGAAGTTTGATGAGCTAATTGCGTCTGTAAATTAGAATCCTGAAATTTAATACTAAATGCCTCAGAAAAATTGGTTCCTAAATAATGTGAAGTTCCAGATTGTAAAGATTGACCGTCATACATCAAGGCTTCAATAGAATAAGTTATTTTTGCACCTTTAAATTTTTCTACAAGTGTTTTTCGTCCAAAAATAAAAGGGATAGCTAATAAATTTTTTCCTAATTTTTTATATAAATCTAAAATATAATGGCATTCTTTTAAAGCTTCTTTTTTCGTCGCATGAACTGTATGTCCTTCTTGCCATAAAAATTCTTTACCCCTCAAAAAAGGTTTAGTGTTTTTTTCTAAACGAACTACGCTACACCATTGATTAAACAATTTTGGCAAATCGCGATAAGATTGAATTATTTTTGCATAATATTGAGAAAATAAAACTTCAGAAGTAGGTCTGATAATTAAAGTTTCTGATAATAATTTATTATCTAATTGATTAATTTTTACAGCTTCTAGAGAAAAACCTTCGATATGTTCTTTCTCTTTTTGGAATAAATTTTCTGTAAATAATAAAGGAAAATAAACATTCTCATGATTAGTAGTTTTTAATTTTTTGTTAATAAAAATTTGAATATTTTCCCATATAGCATAACCATAAGGTAAATAAATAAAAAAACCTTTAACATCTGAATAATCAATTAATTCCGCTTTTAAACAAATGTCTGTATACCATTGGCTAAAATCTTTGTCTCTTATTGTCACATCTTGAACTAATTTAGCACGTTTCATATAATAATACTTTCCTTTTTATGAATATCAAATTTTAATGTTGAAAAAAGTAAAATATTTTAACTTATGATTTTTTTAAAAATTTTGTTATTTTAATAATTTCGCAAAAAGTATTTTTTTATCTGTTCTTTCCCAAGGAAATAAATCATCTTCACGACCAAAATGACCTTCACTTGCAGTTAAATAAAAAATAGGTTTATGCAAATTTAAAAAATTACCAATACCAACAGGACTTAAATCAAAATTATTGTCAATAGTTTTTATAATAGCCTCTTCTGAAACTTTATTAGTTTGAAAAGTATCTAAAAACAAACTTAACGGTTGTTTTAAACCAATACCATATGCGATTTGAATTTCGCATTTTCGACAAATACCAGAAGCTACAATATTTTTGCTTAAATAACGAGCCATATAAGCGCCACTACGATCCACCTTAGAATAATCTTTGCCACTAAAACATCCGCCTCCATGTCGAACTTCACTACCATATGTATCTTGAATAATCTTTCTGCCTGTTAAACCAGTGTCAATAGCGGGACCACCTTTTGTAAATGAACCTGATGGATTAATATAAAATTTGGTTTGTGATGTAATTAAATTTCTAGGAATAACGGGATAAATAACATGCTGAACAATTTGTGGTCTTAATTCGCTTAAATTAATTTTTTTAGAGTGTTGTGTAGAAATAACAATATTATCTATATAAAGAGGTTGTTTTTGTTTATTATAAACTATTGTTATTTGAGTTTTACCATCAGGCCGAAGAAAAGGTAATATTTTTTTTACACGTGTTTCAGTTAATCTTAAAGCCATTTTGCGCGCTAACCAAAAATTTAAAGGTAAAAAAACAGGTGTTTCATCAGTAGCAAAACCAAACATCATACCCTGATCTCCAGCACCTTCATTTTGAACCGCTTGAAAAATTTCGGATGATTGTTCATGAAGTAAATTAACTATAGAAACATTTTGATAATCAAAACCTTCTTCAAGATAAATATATCCTATTTTTTTAATAACACCTTTAATAATTTGTTCTATTTCGGTTAATGTTAAATCTTTAGATGTAGTAATTTCACCTAAAACTATAACTTTTTGTTTAGAAACAACTGTTTCAATAGCTACTTTAGCTTTGTCAAATTTTCTTAAATAAGCATCTAAAAGAGCATCAGAAATTTGATCAGCAATTTTATCTGGATGACCTTGAGTTACTGCTTCGCTACTAAATTTTTTCACTAATATGCTCCTGTTGTTTTATTTAAAAAACGAATAAATTAAAAAAAGACTTTAAAAAAGTCTTTTTTTATATTTTTTAAAATATATATAATTATCGTATTTGGATATAATTAATTTAAATTATCATCTTTGATCACAATTATATCTACAGCTTGTGGACGACCATTTTGATCACGAATTACGAATTCTACTGGATCATTTTCTTTTAATGTTTTAAATTGGTTTTTAGTATCGCTAGTTTCGTTATTTCCTGACAAAATAGATTTATAATAACAGAAAATATCATCTGATTCCCATTCTTGCAATTCTGTATTATTTTCTTTGTATGATTCTAATTCTTCTTGTTCTACTTCAACTTCTATAGGTTTGATGGATGTGATAAAACCATAACCCTTTTTGTCATCAAACCATTTGACAACGCCTCTAAATTTTTTTTTTGTCATTGAACTTTTTAAAACTCCTTTTTTGATTAGTTTACTTTTTAATTATATAACAATTATTTATAAAATAAACAATTTTTAGGTTTAATTTTTTTTAAAAAACAAAATATGATAAAATGAAAAAGTATTAAATAAAATATCTTTTAGTTAAATAGCCCTTATAGTTTAATGATAAAATATATCAATGGTAATGATAAGATACAAGTTTAATTCTTGTTAAGGGCACCAATATATTTGTATAAATAATTTTAATTACATGTATTTAATTTATTGTTAAATAAAAAGTAATTATATTATCAAATAAGTTATTTCTTTATAATTACAAAAATTTTCTTTTATAATATTAGTGACGCGAATGTCGTATAGTGGTTATTACTTATGCTTGCCAAGCATAGAACGAGGGTTCGATTCCCTTCATTCGCTCCAAAATAAATAAAAAAATAAAGATAATAAAAACTATTTTTAAAAAAATCAGATAGTTTCTATTATCTTTTTTTTATTTAAGTTAAATTATTCGTTTTATTTTTTTTATTAGCATATTTAATTAATGCATTTTTTTTTCTATTTTTCATTAATAAACCACGTTTAGAATGAAAATCAAAAGGATTTCTTTTAAAATGCAAGCTTAATTTTTTACTTTCTTGCGATAAAATTTCTATTTGTACTTGTGTATCTCCTGTATTATTTTCATTCGTTGTCATTTGTTTAATAATTTTTTTTTTTTCTTCTTTTGTTAATGGCATAATATATAAAAACATTCTTTCTTTATTTTTCAATTTTTAATTCATTTTAATTATCACTTTATGTAATAATTTATAATTTATAAAATTGTTCCACATCTAAAATAAAAACAGTTGCTCCTCCGACGCTAATTTCTGATGATAAAGAATAATAAGCGTCAAATTCATTTAAAATATTATTCGGAATTAATTGCGTTCTTGTCTTAGAATTTTTTTTAATAATATCTAATGCTTGTTCTACTTTTTCTTCTTTTAAACCGATAATAAAGGTAACGTTTTTTTCTTGTAAAAAACCTCCTTTAGTAGATAATTTAGTATTAAATAAATTAGCTTTATTTAAATTATTTTGAACATTATTAGAGTCTTCGTTAGATACAATAGCTAAAATCAATTTCATTTCATTACTCATATTTAGATTATATATTATATTTGTAAAAATAAAAATATTTAAATAAAAAAAACAATAAACTAATTTTATTTTAATAAAATCAATTTTGTTTTTTTATTTTTTAAAAGTTTTTTTTTCTTCAAATTTTATAGTAAAAGCAAGAAATTAATATTAATTTTTACATTTTAGCATTTTTATCGATTGAAAAAATAAATCCAAAAATTACAAATAGTACATATTGTCTTTGTTTGTCGATAATATATATATATATATATATATATATATATATATATAATGTACATTCTACCTTTATTCTTATATAAACATCAAAATAAATTTATATTCTTCATAAGTTAATGATTATCAAAAATTTAATTTTTTAATTATGAAATTGCTAAAAGTTCTTTATCCGCATTACTACCAATAATAGAACTAAAATCTTCTATATCTTTAATTGTTTTACCATCCGTTTCATAATTAATTTTTTTTAATATCGCATTAGTATCTTTATCAAATTCAGCTATATATTTTATGTTTTGATTATCTGGATTATATCGTGTTTGTTTAATTCTGTTACCAGTATCTTTATCAAATTCAATTATATAACTTATTGTTTGACCATCAAAATGATATTTTGTTCGCTTAATTATTTTACCAGTATCTTTATCAAATTCTATTATATAATTTATTATTCGACCATCTAAATGATATTTTGTTTGTTTAATTTTGTTACCAGTATCTTTATCAAATTCAATTATATCATCTATTTTTCGACCATCTAAATGATATTTTGTTTGTTTAATTTTGTTACCAGTATCTTTATCAAATTCAACTATATCATCTATTATTTGACCATCTAAATGATATTTTGTTTGTTTAATTCTTTTACCAGTATCTTTATCAAATTCAACAATATAATCTAAAGTCATACCATCTGATTGATAATGTTTTTCGATAAGGTATTCTTTGTTATCATTATCGTCTTCAACATTTTTATTGATATATGTATCACTAATCAAACGATTTATTTCTGAGTTTAACATTTGACTTTCTTCTAATTGTTTTTTATTATGTTCTATAGTTTCTAAATTAATTTTCTCTTGTTCTTGTAAAAGAGAACGATAAAAAAAAGCAATTATCACTAAAAAAGCAAAACTAAAAAAAATAATAATCATTAAAAAAATTTTAAAATAATCTCTATATTTCCATGACTTAATAATCATGAATTTTCTCCTCTAAAATAATTAAAAAAATATTTTAATTATTAAAATTAATAGTAAGTTAATAGATATTACTAATATATCCACCCACTTACTAGTGAATATATTATACTATATATAAATAGATTTAAACCACAAGAAATCATCATTATTTTTTTAATTTACAAAGATAAAAAATAATAAATCAAAAAAATTAAATAATAAAAATAAATAATCAAAAAAATAAAAATTAAAAGTATACTGCCAAAAGTAATAATAATTTTATTTTTTAAATTATATTTTCGATCGCTTAATTCGCATTACATTAAATCAAAAAATTAACTAAATTCTAATTATTTTTCTCCTGCAATAGATAATTCTCCCACATAAACACTAGCGCTTCCGAATCCCGAAACTTTAAAGACAAAATCATTAGCAATTGCTTTTATATTTTTTAAAATTTCAAAAAAATTTCCAGAAACAACCATCATTTTAATTGGAACAGTAATTTGTCCTTTTTCAATAACAAAACCTTTCGCTTGTAAACTAAAATCTCCGCTAATATCATCAACTCCAGCGTGTAAACCAATCAAATAATCAATATAAATACCTTTTTTAATCGAAGTAATAATTTCAGTTAAATTTTTTTTGCCTTTTTGAAGATAACAATTACTCATAGTAATACTATTATCAAAACTATTACCTGTTGGTATCGTATTAAAAATATGCGCTGTTCTTAAATTATGAATAAATTGTTGAAAAATCCCTTTATTCACGATTATTTTTGGAAAACAAGCAACACCTTCATTATCGAATTGATTTTGGAAAAAAGCTTTTGAACATAAAGGATCATCCACAATTGTTACACAAGGAGCAGCAATCATTTTCCCCTCTTGTCCTTTTAATTTTGTTAAATTATGATAAGCACTTAACCCACTAAAAATATTACTAAAACTACTTAACAAAGAAGCGAAAGTTTTATTTGAAAAAACAGTTGGATAAATATTAGATTTTAAAGCGCAAACTTCTAATTTTCTTTCCCCCAACGAAATAACTTGTTGAGCGTATTTAATAACATTAAAATCAAAAAAATTTTTGACTGTAAAATTTTCATATAATTCTTCGATAACATCTTTTTTTTGAAAAACACAAACAACACTCAGATCTGCAAAACTACCTTTTTGTTCTAAAGATAAACCTTTAGAATTAACTAAAGTTTGCTGATAAAAAGTTTCACTATAACAAATACTATCAATTGTTTTTAAAAAACAACTTTGTGTTAATAATTCTTTTTCGAATGATAATAATAAATCATATTTTTTTTGAATATTTACATCAGTAAAATTAAAACTTTGCATTGGAATTTCTGGATAAGAAACAGAACCAGCAAAAATAAAATCTTTTTCTTTAAAACGCAAAACTTCTGCTTGTCTTTTTAAATTTTCCAAAAGTTGATGTATTTTCGCTTCGTCTATCTGATCTATTTTTTCTAGATATAACTGAACTTTTTTATTTTGATAAAGAGCTCTTATTGTTAAAGAAAAAAGATCACTGCGAATATGTTCGCTAATATGACCAATTCCATCTTCTAAATTAATACTCAAATTTTGGTTTAAATTTGTTATTATTTCCAGAGCTTCAAGTTTTTTTTCCCTACTAATACTAAACCATTTATCATAATCAATATTATTTTGCACCTTTTGTAATTCCTCCAATGATCATTTCTTTAACCCTAATAGTAGGTTGTCCTAAATCTACTGGAACATATCCCGAAAGAGAACCACAATATCCTTGATCAAAAGCCAAATCATTTGCTACACGATCAATTTGTAATAAAATTTCTTGTCCTTTTCCTATTAACATCATTCCTTTAATAGGTATGGTTAAATGACCATCTTCTATCAAATAACCTAATTTGACCATAAAATTAAATTCACCTGTGGCAGGTACCACTGTACCACCACCTAAACTTTCTGCATAAAAACCATATTTTGTATCTTGAATAATTTGCGCAGGTGTATCAGTTCCAGCGGCAATATAAGTAGAATTCATACGAGAAGTAGGAGAATATTTATAAGATTGTCGTCTTCCTGAACCAGTAGGTAACATTTTCATTTTTAGGCTATTACGATAATCAATCAAATAATTTTTTAAAATTCCTTTTTCAATTAACAGATTTTTTTGCGTAGATCTTCCTTCATCATCATAATTAAGTTGTCCCCAAGCTCCTTCTATAGTGCCGTCATCATAAGCTGTCACTAATTCAGAAGCTATTTTTTGATTTAATTTATTAACAAAAGGAGATAAACCTTTAGCAACAGAAGTAGCTTCTAAAGAATGACCACAAGCTTCATGAAAAATAACTCCTCCGACACCTTTATTAATAACCACGGACATTTTTTGTGGTTTTAATTCTTGTGCTGATAATAATACAATAGCTTTTTGCGCCACCATACGTGCTTTCGCTTCGAAATCAATCATTTCAAATATTTCCAAACCAATAGAATAACCTACGTTATCACTAAACTCTTGAATATTATCACCTTCTTTAGCTACTCCTATTAACATACAACGAATATAAGGACGAAAATCTGTTTGATAAACGCCAAGAGAATTAGCAATTAAAACTTTTTGTTCTTTTTCTTCTAGAGAAACAATAGATTTTATAATACGAGTATCATATTCTTTTATAATTTGAGACAAATGTAACAATTTTTGCATTTTATCAGACAAACTTATGCTTTTAAAAGGTTTTGTAACATTAATTTTATGATATTGCGCTTCTTTTAAAGGAATACAATTGTTTTTTTCGTCGCTATTCCAAATTTTTTTTTGCTCTAAGATTAAATTTAAAATATGTTCATAATTAACTTTATTAGTATAAAGATAAATTTCATCTGTTTTATTTAATAAGCGGATTCCAACTCCATAAATATTTTCACTTTGAATAAAAACAACTTCGTTGTTAATAATTCTTGAAAAATTTTTTGTATTATCCTCGAAAAATAATTCTACAAAATCAACACCATTACTTAATGATTTTATTAAAATATCTTGAATCTCAGCCTTAGTTAACATCAAAAAAATAACTCCTCTTCGTAAGATAATTTTCTGTTAAAAATTATTTTTTTAATTTCGAAAAAATAAGTTAAATTAAATTTATTATATGATTTGAATACAAAAATAAAGACAATTAATATACAAATTAATATATATTATATCTTTAAACAAAAAATTGATATTTTAATATATGTACTATAAAGAGAAGTCAATTTTTCCTTTTTCATTAATATGAATACATTTTACTAAAACTTTATCTCCGATTTTCAAAACTTTTTCTATTTTTCCAACTCTTTTGTGAAATAAATTATTTAGGTTCACAAAACCTTTAATACCACCAGGAGTCAGTTCAACAATTGCAGCAAAAGAATTACCAAAATTATCCTTTAAAAACTTACATACTGTAACTTCGTAATTTTCTCCTATTTTAATTTCTTGTACTAAATTCAAAATATAATCAGCTGTTTTTTGTACTATATTTTGTTCGTAATGCGTGATCAAAATTTTACCATCTGGATGAATATCAATTTTTACATTATCATGATTTTCAATAATCTGCGAAATTACTTTTCCGCCTGTTCCAATGATATCTCTAATTTTATCTGTTTTAACATAAATAACTTTAACTTTTGGAGCATAAACAGAAAGGTTTTTCTTTGAAACTGTAATACTCATATTCATTTTTTTTAAAATTTCAAAACGTCCTGCACGTGCTTGTATCAAAGCCTCTTTCAAAATGTCCAAAGTTATTTCATTTATTTTAATATCCATTTGCAGAGCTGTAACACCTTTATCAGTACCAGCTACTTTAAAATCCATATCACCTTTTTGATCTTCTATTCCTTGGATATCACTTAAAATGACAGCTTTATCTTTATGATAAAATAATCCCATAGCGATGCCCGCAACAGCTTTTTTCAAAGGAACTCCAGCATCCATTAAAGCCATTGAAGTAGCACAAATAGTAGCTTGAGAAGAGGAACCATTTGATTCTAAAATTTCCGAAACAACTCTAATTGTATAAGGAAAATCTGTCTCCGAAGGTAAAACATAATATAAAGCTTTTTCCGCTAAAAGACCATGTCCTATTTCCCTACGTGAAGGAGCTATATAACGTCCAATTTCACCTGTTGCAAAAGGTGGAAAATTATAATGTAAAATAAAACGTTTTTTTTCTTCTTCTGATAAATCATCAATGGTTTTACTTTCTCTTAAAGTACCTAATGTTACTACTGCCAAACTTTGAGTTGAACCTCGAGTGAACATAGCAGAACCATGTGCTCGTGGCAATAAGTTTATTTGTGTAGTGATAGGTCTAATTTCATCTAATTTTCTTCCATCAATTCTTTTCTGTTCTTGAATAATCATTTTTCTAAAAATTTGAGTTAATAAAAAATCAAAAACTTCTTCTATTTGTATTAAATTTTTTTTCGCATCATCTAATAAATTTGATATAAAAACTGATTTTTGTTTATGAAAATATTTTTCTTGGAAATCCATTAATACTTTTTCTTTTAATATAGCTATATCTTGAGAAAAATGAATTTTATCTTTTTTATTTTCATAACTTTGTATTAATAATTGTTTCATTTGTGATTGATATAAAGTTTTCATATTTTCTATTAAACTTTCATCAAATTTTTTTTCACTTAAAATTATTTTTTTAACATTAAGTTCTTTTTTAATTTTTTCTTGAAACAAACAAAGTTCTCTAATTTTCTTATGACCCAAAGACATTGCTTCTAACAAAACTTCTTCAGATACTTCGTTAGCAATAGCTTCAATCATATTTAAATTATATTTAGTACCTGATAAAATAAGTAAAAAATTAGATTCTTCTTTTTCCTTTGAATTAGGATTAATAATAAATTTATCATTAATTTGCCCAATACATACACTGGATACAGCTTCTTCAAAAGGAATATTAGAAATCAATAAAGCTAAAGAACTTCCAAAAAGAGCTAAAATTTCATTATTACAATCAGGATCACTACTTAAAACAGTACTGATTAATTGAATTTCCTTTTTTAAACCATTCGGAAATAATGGCCTAAGAGATCTATCAATCAAACGAGAACATGATATTTCATGATCTGAGGGTTTGCCTTCTCTTTTGGTAAAACTACCTGGAATTTTACCCGCAGCATAAAGTTTTTCCTGATAAATAACCATAAAAGGAACATAAGTTACTAAAACATCTGTCTTACCTAAAATAACCACGTTTAAAATAACTGCATCTTTATAACGAACTAAAACTGTACCATTTGTTTGCTTTGCGAAATGATTAATTTCCAAAGTTAATAAATTATTTTCAAAAACAGTTTGAAATATCTTTAATTTCATTAAATTTCCCTTTTGTAAATAATAATGTAAATAAAATTTATTACATTTTATAAAAATATTAAAAACTATTTTTGAAAATAATTTAATTACAATAATCAAAATAAAATAACAAAAATTATAAAAAATGGCGCCTACACTAGGACTCGAACCTAGGACCCTCTGATTAACAGTCAGATGCTCTACCAACTGAGCTATGTAGGCTTATATTATTTCATTTAAAATCATTTCATAATAAATAAATAAATCTGGTAGAGGATAAGGGACTCGAACCCCCGACTTCCTGCTTGTAAGGCAGGCGCTCTCCCAACTGAGCTAATCCTCTTTTTGGGGTTTTTTAAGTAATTCTTGGCG
>JAUZLI010000005.1:0-26391 GCA_032884955.1 Candidatus Phytoplasma vignae | reverse complement strand
TCGAAATTAACTTTATTTATGATTTAATTTTTATTTTTTTAATCTAATTGACATACTATATATATCTTGAGAAGACAAAAAACAGAATTATTTATGAAGAAAGGCGAACAACATTTATGATCTTTAATTTTTTTAAAAAATTTTTTAATTCTTCTCATCGACATTTAAGCAAAATTAAAAAAAAAGCTTTACAAATAGAAAGATTAAGAACTTCTTTACTTTCCTTAAAAAATGAAGATTTTATTAAGGAAACTAATAAATTAAAGGAGCTTTATCGAAAAGGTCATACTTTAGATAATTTTTTAGTTTCTGCTTTTGCTTTAGCGAGCGAAGCTTGTCGCCGAGTAACTGGTTTAACTCTTTATTATGAACAAATATTAGGAGCTATTGTTTTACATCAAGGTCATATTATCGAAATGAAAACAGGAGAAGGTAAAACCTTAACTTCTGTTTTACCAGCTTATTTAAATGCTTTAAGTGGTAAAAGTGTGCATATTGTTACAGTAAATGAGTATTTGGCTCAACGTGAAGCGCAAGGTCAAATTGGCGATGTTTTCCGCTTCTTAGGTTTATCTGTTGGGCTTAATATTAAAGATAAAAAATTTTCTGAAAAAAAAGTAGCTTATAATTGTGATATTATGTATTCTACTAATAGTGAATTAGGTTTTGATTATTTAAGAGATAATATGGCTATGACTATAGATGATGTTTTAATGCAAAGTGAATATAGTTATGTAATTATTGATGAAGTTGATTCGATTTTAATTGATGAAGCACGAGTACCTTTGATTATATCCGATACTGCTCCAAAGGTTAGAAAATTTTATTATGATGCTAATCGCTTTGCGAAAAATTTAAAAGAGAGTCATTATATTATTGATTTAGAATCTAAAACTATTGAATTAAGTTCCGAAGGAATTCAAAAAGCAGAAAGTTTTTTTCAAATGAGCAATTTATATAATAACAATAATCGTAATTTACTTCATTGTATCAAAAATGCTTTAAAAGCTCATTTTATTATGGAAAAAAATAAAGATTATTTGGTAGATAAAAACCAAATTTTAATTATTGATAAATTTACAGGACGTATTTTGCATGGCCGTCAATTTAGTGATGGATTACATCAAGCTTTAGAAGCTAAAGAAGGTTGTACGATTAAAGAAGAAACAGAAATTTCAGCTACTATTACTTATCAAAATTTTTTCCGTCTTTACCAAAAATTATCAGGTATGACGGGAACAGCTAAAACAGAAGAAAAAGAATTTATTAAAATTTATAATACAAAAGTAATTGAAATTCCAACTCATAAATTAATGATTAGAGAAGATGCACCGGATTTTGTTTTTGCAACATTAGAAGAGAAATGGACAGCATTATTAGAAGAAATTGAAGTTCGATATCAAAAAAAACAACCTATTTTAATTGGGACTGTTACAGTCGAAATATCAGAACAAATTTCAAGACAATTAAAAAAAAGGAAAATTCCACATTCTGTTTTAAATGCTAAAAATCATTTTAAAGAATCTGAAATTATTGCTTATGCAGGGCAAAAAGGTTCTGTAACTATAGCAACTAATATGGCAGGTCGTGGAACTGATATTCGTTTGGGCGAAGGAGTTGTCGAATTAGGAGGTTTAGTTGTTTTAGGAACGGAAAGACATGAGTCTCGCAGAATTGATAATCAATTACGAGGACGCGCAGGACGTCAAGGAGATCCAGGTTTTTCACGTTTTTTTGTTTCTGGAGAAGATGATTTAGTTAAACGTTTTGGTGGTAATCGGATACAAACTTTAATTTCGTTGTTACAACAAACTAAAACAAAGAATAAAGGACCAATTTCTTCTAAGTTTTTTACTAAGTTTTTTACTAATTTACAAAAAAAAATAGAATCTTCTAATTTTAATTATCGTAAATTTATTTTACAATTTGATTCAGTTTTAGGTTTTCAAAGAAATATTATTTATCAACAAAGAAAAAATATTTTGAAATTAGATAATATAGAAGAAATGGTCTTTAATTTGGTTCGAAAAACTCTTCGCAAAAAAATTATAACTTTTGTAAAATACAAAAATTATTCTAAAGAAGAAAAACAATTACAAAATTTAATTAATTATTTAGAGAATTTATTTTTCCCATTGGAAACATTTAAAATTAGTGAATTTCAAAAATTAAATTTAAATAATAATCTTCAATATCAAGAAATATGCGATTTGATAGAAACAAAAGCTAAAACTATTTTAGTTGAACGAAAACAAATATGTTCTCAAAATAAATTTACTGACTATAATAAAATTTTAAGATTAATTGTTTTACAAAATATTGATATTCATTTTAAACGTCATATTGTAGATATGAATATTCTTAGTAAAAGCATTAACTTTGTGAGTTATGGGCAAAAAGATACTTTAATAACTTATCAACAAGAAGGTCAAAAATTTTTTAATCAGATGATAGAAAATATTTCTTTCGATATTACGCGTCTTGTGCTTAAATTTAATTTTTCTAAAAATGACATAACAAACAAATGATGAAATTAAAAATTTATATTATTAAATAATTTTTAAAAAAATTATAATTTTAGTTCTTTATTTTGTTATTTTGTATAAGGATCAAATATGGAAAAATATGAAATTAATAAAATTTTAATTGATTTGAAAAATATTTTAATTACTTTGGAACAAAAACTTAATTTAATCGAACAAAAAAAAAAAATATCTCAATTAACTAAATTGATGGAAGCTCCAGATTTTTGGAAAGATAATCCAAATTTAAATTCTACAATAAAAAAATTTCAACAATTAAAATTACGTATTGATACTTTTGAAGAATTTCAAACAAAATATAATGATTTAGTAATGATGTTTGATTTAACAGAACAAAATCATCCTGATTTTAATTTTCTTATTGAAGATTTACAAAAAATACAAAAAGAAATTAAAAAATTTGAAATTGAAATTTTACTAAATCAACCTTATGATTCTAATAATGCTATTTTAATTTTACATTCAGGAGCAGGCGGAACAGAATCTCAAGATTGGTGTGAAATGTTGTTTCGTATGTATCAAAAATATACTCAAAAAAAAAAATTCAAAATTAAGATTTTATATTCTCAACCAGGGGAAGAAGCAGGTTTAAAGGTTGTTAGTTTTTTAATCGAAGGCCCTTATGCGTATGGTTATTTAAAAGCAGAAAGAGGTGTTCATAGATTAATAAGAATTTCTCCTTTTGATTCCAATGCTAAAAGACATACTTCCTTTGTTTCTTGCGAAGTATTACCTGAAATAAATGAAGAAATTAAAATTGATTTAAAAAATGAAGATTTAAAAATTGACGTATTTCGTAGTAGTGGTGCGGGAGGTCAACATGTTAATACAACTGATTCTGCAGTTAGAATCACTCATTTACCTACTAACATAGTAGTTACTTGCCAAAATGAAAGAAGTCAAATTAAAAATAGGGAAAAAGCTTTAAATATTTTAAAAACTAAACTATTTCAATTAGCACAAGAGAAACAAAAAGCCGATGAAAAAAAATTAACAAAAGATCAAAAAGATATTAGTTGGGGATCGCAAATTCGTTCTTATGTTTTTCATCCTTATCAAATGGTTAAAGATCATCGTACTAATTACGAAATTTTTCAAGTTAATTTAGTTATGGAAGGCCATTTAGATGATTTTATTAGCGCTTTTTTGAGACAAAATACTAATGTTTGAATTAGAAAAAATACTAAATTCAATTTTTTTTGATTTTTTCGATATAATTTTTTGGTATTATTTTTTTAATTTGTTTTTTATACAATTCTAAATTAAAAAAATATATTCAGTTTGGTGGTGACTTATTTATTTGTCCAATTTAAAAAAAAATAATTATTTATATTCAGAATTGATTAAATGGTCTTTTTTAATTTTTTATACTTTTATTTTGTCTTTAGGTATTTATTTGTTCACTTTCAAAATACAATTAATTACAGGAGGAATGGATGGTTTAACTTTTTTGACAGTGAAAATTTTAAAAATATTTTATCTTAAAGAAGAAACAAGTAATAATAATTTGATAACTTTTTTTTATTTTTTTTATAATATTATTAGTTTAATTATAGGATATAAATTTTTTGGTAAGGATTTTTGTTATCGATCAGGAATTTTATGTTTAATTTTATCTTTGAATGTGTTTATTTTGAGTAAAATTTTTAAAGATGAAAATATTTTTTTACAATTAATTCCGAAAAATGAAATTTTAAAATTAATTTTAATTTCTATTTTAAGCGGTATTTGGTTCGGTATAATTTTAGGAATAATTCGTAAATATAAATATACAACCGGTGGTATGGATATTTTTCAAAAAATTTTAAAAGATATTTATGGTATTAATTTTGTATGGGTGGTATTACTAACAGATGGTATTATAATATTATTTTCTGCTATAATTATCGCTTTTGAACAAAATATATATTTATCATCTTGGACAGTTTTTTTTCTTAGAATTATTTTATCTTATTTATCTTCTTATATTATGAGTTTTATTATAGAGAAAATTTCTCCTGAAATTCAATCGGTGTAGGTATAAAACATAAAAATAAAATTTTTTATAATATTTGTAAATTATTTTGTACAAATCCTTTTGATAAAGCCCATTATTGGGTTTTATTTTGTATATAAGAGTATTTGCGTAATACATTATTTAAAACATTTCATAGTTTTGTTTTAACTTAGAAAGGATTTTTTTTATGTATAAAAATGATGCAGTTAAAATAGAATTAGTTAGTCCTAATTTATATATAGGAAATCCTATTAAAAATGCTTATGGTATTTTAGAGGTTTTAAACCAAAGTAAAGCAAATTTTGTTTTATTTCCTGAATTATGTTTAAGTAGTTATACAGTGGGGGATTTATTTTTTGAAACTTCTTTTTATCAAGAAAATGTAAAAGCTCTTTATTTTATTTTGACAAAAAATAAATTTAACGGTGTTTTTATTATCGGTATGCCTTTTATCTTAGAAGAATTAATTTTTAATGTTGCTATTATTATACAAAAGAAAAAGATTTTAGGAATTGTGCCCAAAAAAACTATTCCTAATTATAAAGAATTTAGCGAAAAAAGATGGTTTCAATCAGGTAAAAATTTAAAAACACAAATTATTAATTTTCTTGGACAAAAAGTTCCTATAGGTGATATTTTATTCGTTAATAAACAATTTGATATAAAATTTGGAGTGGAAATTTGTCAAGATTTATGGACTATCGAATCTCCAAGTGATTTATTAACCTTAAATGGTGCTCATTTGATTTTTAATTTATCTTCTTCTACAGAGCATACTACAAAACCTTTATTTCGTAAAATTGCTGTTATTGATCATTCTCGTAAACAAATAGGTGGTTATTTTTATACAAGTAGTGGTATTACCGAATCGGTTACAGATACTTTGTTTTCTAATCATAAAATAGCTGCTGTTTTAGGTCAAATTATTGGTGAAAAAGATTTATTTTCAACAGATATAAGTTTAGTTGTGGATGTTTTTGTAGATGTTATTAAATATCAAAGAAAAATTGATACAACTTATGGTGACCAATGTGTAGGTAAAAAGTTTGATTTTTTTCAATCTTTTTTTGACATAAATAAAACTAATTTTTATATTTTAGAAAAACCTTTAAATCCTCAACCTTTTATTGAATTTGATAATTTTTATGGGTTACAAGACGAACTAAAATTAGCTAATATGATTCAAATATTAGCTTTAAAAAGTAAAATAAATCGAATAGAACCAAATGCAAGAATTTTTTTAGAAATGACAGATAAATTAAATTCTTTGTTAACATTGTTAGTTTTAGTACAAATAGGTCGTTCACAATTATTATATTTATCTAGAATCGTTATTATTCTGAATGAACATAATTTCGATGATAAAAAAATTTTGTTTTACATAAAAGAATGGCTTACTCAGATAAATATTTCTTATTTAGTAAACAAAGATTTAAGAATGAATAAAGCAGTTTTAGATATAGATTCTCCATTATCTGATCTGATTTTAGAGAGTTATAATTTATCTGATATCGCTTTAGGAAAAATTACTAATAGATACATCGTAGATTTTAAATATTTATATAATGTTAACATAGGTATTTCAAATACTTTTATGATAGAACTTTTGAAATTTCATCTATCTTCGCAAACTATTTCATTAAGTCATAATTTAAAACAATTTTATTTAAAGCAAATTACACAATTTTTAACTAAAAATTTGATTATAGAAGATTTTATTTTATATCATCATTTAACAAATAATTTTACTAAAGAAAAAATAGCTTCTTTAATAACACAAACTTTCAATTTAACTTTTGAAAATAGTTTAGTTTTAGTTACAAAATATATAAATAATTTTTATCAGGTTCAATATAAAAGACAATATTTATCTCCTGGGCCTAAAATTTTTTCTTATAGTCTTTCTCAACGTACAGAATTAAGATTACCTACATATTTATATTAAAATAATATATAATTTTTCGCGAAAAAAGGATAAAATGATTTATATGAAAAAAAAAGTAATTATTGGCCTTTCTGGTGGTGTAGATAGCAGTGTAGCAGCTTTTTTATTAAAAAAAAAAGGATACGAAGTAGAAGGTATTTTTATGCGTAATTGGGATAGCAGTTTAAATTACGATATTCAAGGTAATCCTTTTTTGAAAGAACCAATATGCCCTCAAGAAAAAGATTTTCAAGATGCTTTAAAAGTTTCTCGTCAATTAAATATTAAATGCCACAAAGTTGATTTTTCGGAACAATATTGGAAACATGTTTTTTATGTTTTTTTAAAAGATTTGAAACGTAATTTAACTCCTAATCCTGATGTATTATGTAATAATCATATTAAATTTTCTATTTTTGTTAAATATGCGCAAAAGTTTCAACCAGATTATATTGCGATGGGTCATTACGCAAAAATTGTTACCAAACAAAATCAACTAATTTTAACTAAAGCTTGTGATCAAAACAAAGATCAAACTTATTTTTTGTCTCAATTGAAACAACAACAGTTGAACAACATTCTTTTTCCTTTATCTGATATGTATAAAAATGAAGTTAGAAATATCGCTTTAAAAGAAAATTTGATTACTGCAAATAAAAAAGATTCTACTGGTATTTGTTTTATTGGAGAAAGAAAATTTTTCACTTTTTTAAATAATTATTTACCAATTAAAAAAGGTGCTATTAAAGATATGAAAGGTAATTATTTACAACAACATGAGGGAGTAGCTAAATATACTATAGGCCAACGTAAGGGTTTAAATTTGAAAGTAACTAAAGAAAATCAGGCGCCTTGGTTTGTTGTGGGTAAAGATTTAAAAACCAATACTCTTTATGTTGATCAAAACTATGATAGTCCTTATTTATATAGTGATTCAGCTTTAATTGTAAATGTAGTTTGGCGTAATAAAGAAATTTTACCTAATAAGGGTAGAATTGCGATGAAAGCTAAATTTCGTTATCGTCAACTTGAACAAGATATAATAATAAATTGGTTAACATTTAATACTTTAAAAGTAGAGTATCCTCAAAAAATTAAATTAGTTACCCCAGGACAAATTTGTGCTTTTTATAAAGATAATTTTTGTTTTGGCGCAGGTATGATTCAAGAAGTTTATTTACAAAATAAAAAAATGTTATATGCTTAAATATATATTTTTAAAATAATTGCAAGAGAAAATAAATTAGTTTGTAAATTTATTTAATAGAAAATGTCAAAAATTAATAAAGAAGATATTTTATATAAAAGATCAGTTTTGAAAATGAAAAAAATATATTAATTATCAATATTTTATAGATAAAATTAAATAATTTTGATAATTTTTTCTAAACATAAATATTATTGAATGAAAAATAATTTCAAGATGATGATGGTATAATTTTTATTTTTCATCTTTTAAGTTTTTTATATATTTTAACTAATTGAAAAAGTAAACTTTTTACTTAATTATGAATTAGCTTTTTTATAAAACACGAATTTAATTTTTTGAAGAATTAAATACCATATAGAAGCTGATATATCCTATATGGTAAAAAAATAAATTAAACAAAATTATTTTTAATAAAACCAATTGACAGATATTACGACAAAAAAATTTTAACAATGGATGGATGATATTAAAATTATATTCATCAAAATGATTGATAGTTTTACATAATATATGCAAATGTTAAATGTTATGCTTTTTGATAAAAAAATCTTAATTTTTAATAAGATATTAATCATTTAATGTATTTTTAACAATTTTTTAGGTTTATTTTAAATTAAGTTGTATTATTTAGAAGAATTAGTTTTAAAGATATGTTAACTCTTAGGATATGCTTCATTCTATATATTTTTCACGCACTGTTTAGTTACAATTAAAAAATTTTAAATAACTTGATTTTTTTAGATTGTGATCAATATATATATTAGGAGAACAAATGGCATTAAATGATAAATTAATTGATGACATAATCAAACGAATTAATTTAAAACATTCAGGTAGAGCAAGTATGTTTATAAATGGTTCTGATGAAAGATTAAGAAAATTTTATATGATTAATTTTTCTAGTATTTTTTTGGAATGCAAATATTATTTTTTTGATTGTTATGATAGACCTTATAATATTTTGCATAATTATCAAGGGCAAGAAGCTATAATTTTTCAGGACTATATTCCTGATTTGACTTCAATTTTGTTTATGATTAAAATGTCTATTTTTTTACATAAAAAAAAAGAATCAAAATTTCCTTATATCGAACATATAAATAAATATATAAGACAAAATAAAAATTATCATTTTGAAAATTATGATTTTAGAAAACTTAAATTTTTATGTATCTTAACTAAAATGGATTCTATGGAATATTTAGTTGAATCAATAGTTAAAAAGTCTGGCTTTTTAGCAAAAGAGTTATTTGATGAAATTGGTTTAGAAGAAAACAAATTTGAAATTTTCTTTTTTAATTTAGTCATGTGTACCGCTAGTGCCTTTCCTAATTATCATCATATAATAGACAAACAAAATGTTGATGATTATAGATTTAATCATGATATAAATCATTATGTTAAAAAATATAGTCGTAAACATGATTTAGAAGCTATAGCCAAAGATTATGAACAAAATATTAAAGAAAATAATTGTAAATGGTTTAATTAAAAAAACAAAAAGAACCACTTCATAAAAATTTATTTTATAAAAAAATTTCTTCCTATAAAATATTTACTTTATTTACTTCATATTAAATATGTTTATGTTAGTGGTCATAGTAAAAATATTTATAATATTGATTAAAAAAATAAAAAAAATCTTTTTTTGAGAAATTTTCGATTTATTAACTAATTTATATTATTTTACAAAAATTAAATTTATTTCATCAATTTTTAGATATTATTCATATGTACGCGTATATTCCTTTTACCTTATTATCTTAAAGATTATATGTTGTTTCACAATTTTTTTTTAATCTAAATTCTTTATATTAATCTTTATCATAGTATTTTTTTGGCTATAGATGAGACTATATTTTCGAAATTTAAATTTTTACTACAAAAAAACAGATTAAATTTCTTAAAAAATAATTATTTCTTGTAAGAGTTATTAAGCAAATAAAATAAGCGAATAAAACTTATTCTAAGGAAATAAAAAAATAGACATTATTCAAAAGTTAAAATGGTATAAATTCAATTAAACTATATTAAAATTATCAAGAATATATAATTTAACTAGATTAGTGAAATTTAGTTAATGTTACTCAAAATAATATTCGAAACGATAATTTTTATATGTTCATATTTCTAAAAAATTTTTGATTTTCTCAAAAAAAGGTTCTAAATATATTGATTTTTTTCAATTTCATTCATATATTATTGATCTTATGAATTTTTTTATTGTTAATAGCGAAATAGTATCTTTTAATTATCAATTCAAAAATATGGTTGTAGTTTTTATTAAAAATAATAAAAAAATTTTTAATGTGAAAAAAAAGAATGGTTAAACCTCTTTAGTATAATTTATGGTAAGTTTATTATGAAAAAAATTAATTAAAAAAATTTTAGAAAAAATATCATCTTAAAATTTTAATTTTCTTATTAAAAAAATGTTAAGACTATTTATTTTACTAAAGAAGAAATTAAAAATCTGAATGATTTATATCAATTTATTCAAGGTGAAAGAATTAATTTATCAAATTTTAATAGCAAAAATAAATCATTGACATAAAAATAAAAAAAATTATCACAATTTTACATATCTCGTTTAATGAAAAAACTAATAATAATAATTTTATGTAATAAATTTGTTTAAATTTAAAAACAGATTAACATTAATGCATTTTTATTATCCATTTTTTAATGAAGAAATGATATAATTTATTATCCAAAGAAATAACAGTTTAATATTCCATAGAAAAATTATATTAATTATTTATAAATACAATTATGTATCACTCGCATTATTCTAAGTTTATTAGCGTGTCGCCCATTTAATAATAATAATTAGATATGCTTTTTTTATAGAAAAAAATATTATAATTTTTTTACTTTTCGCAGATATTGACAATAAAGTTAAAATTTTAAAAATTAATAATTTTAAAATTAAAGATTATGAAAAAAATTACGAGTATTAATTATATTTTATTTAACAATTTTGATCCAAAATATTCCAGAAATGAATAAATTAATAATTTGATTCATTTCGAATACCTAATATTTATCAAATTTATAGAGGAATTAACTAGATTAGATGGTTATAAAAAAACCTAAAGGAACAAAGGATTTATTGTTTGAAGATATTTATAAATGGCAAATAGTTGAAAATAAAATAAAAAATTTATTAGAAAATTATAATTACCAAGAAATTCGTACACCTATATTCGAATATAGCGATGTTTTTTATCATTCAGCTCCTTATTCTGATATTGTTACAAAAGAAACTTTTAATTTTAAAGATAAAAAAGGCGAAACTTTAGTTTTACGACCAGAAGGTACTGCACCTGTTATTCGTAGTTATATCGAACACAAATTAGATTATTCATCACAGTTAATAAAATTTTATTATTCCGGTCCATTTTTTCGTTATGAAAGACCTCAAAAAGGTCGTTATCGTCAATTTCACCAAATAGGAGCAGAATTAATTAATTTTAATCATTATTTAGCTAAAATTGAAATTATTTTATTAATACAAGATATTTTAACACTTTTAGATTTGAATCATGTCAAAATTCAAATTAATAATTTAGGTAATTCAGAAACACGTTACAAATTTTTATCTATTTTTAAGAATTATCTTAAAAAATATCAAACATCTTTATGTACTTTATGTTTAAAAAGGATAGAACAAAATATTTTAAGAATTTTAGATTGTAAAGTTTGTTCTCAAAAAGATTTTTTAAAAACTTCTCCCCTTATTTTAGATTATTTATCAATAGAAGAAAAAAAGCAATTTGAACAATTACTAGAAATTTTATCTATTAATCAAATTAATTTTAACATAAACCCTTATTTAGTTAGAGGATTAGATTATTATACAGATTTGGTTTTTGAAATAACTGTTTTATTAAAAAATCAGGGAATAAATTTAGTATTAGGAGGAGGAGGAAGTTATTACGATTTGGTTCATATTTTAGGCGGAAAAGCAAAAAAAGGGATAGGTTTTGCTTTAGGTATGGAACGCTTGATAATCGCTTTAGAAGATAATGGTTTTTTTAATAATTTAATAAAATCAATTTTTTTAGAGGTTTATATATTGGTAATTCATAAAATAGCGTTATTAACATCTTTTTCATTATTAAGAGAATTAAGACAAAATCAAATTAAAGCCGAAATGAATTATGATGTTGAAAAATTTACTTTAAATTTGACAAAAGCATTGCGAAATAATCCTCGATATATTATTTTTATCGGAGAACAAGAAGTTGAAAAAAAACAATATATTTTAAAAAACATTTATTTACGTAAAAAATACATTTTAAAACCTACAGAAATCATTAATTTTTTAAAAAAGGAATTAACTAAATGAAAATGAAGTATATTTATTCGAATAACGAAATTAATTTATCTTTTCAAGGTAAAGTAATATTCTTAAAAGGTTGGATAGCACAAAAAAGAAATTTGGGTAATAAAATTTTTTTAGTTTTGAGAGATTTTTCAGGAATTATTCAACTTATTGCTGATAAGCAACATCCTCAATATCAAGATATAATTGATATACCCATTGAAAGTGTTGTTGAAGTTAAAGGTTTAGTTGTTGAAAGAATTAATAAAAATTTTAATTTAAAAACAGGAGAAATAGAGATTGTAATTCAAAAATTAACAATTTTATCTCAAGCTCAACCTTTACCGTTGAATATTTTTGAACATAGCGAAGCATCAGAAGAACATCGTTTAAAATATCGTTATTTAGATTTAAGAAGAGTCGAGCAAAAAAAATATTTAATCAAACGTCATGAGATTACTCAAAATATTAGACAAACTCTTTTGATTAATAATTTTTTAGAATTAGAAACTCCTATTTTATCCAAATCTACTCCTGAAGGCGCACGCGATTATTTGGTTCCATCTCGTATTTATCCTTGTCATTTTTATGCTTTGCCTCAATCTCCGCAACTTTTTAAGCAATTATATATGATTGCGGGTTTTGAAAAATATTTTCAAATTGCACGTTGTTTCCGTGATGAAGATTTAAGAGCAGATCGACAACCAGAATTTACCCAAATTGATATCGAAATGTCTTTTTTTACTCAAGAAGAGATTATGTCATTAACAGAACGTATTATGGTTAATTTATTTCAACATTTATTAAAAAAAACTTTAATTACTCCTTTAAAACGTATAACTTATCATCATGCTTTAAATATTTATGGAACAGATAAACCAGATTTACGTTTTGATTTATTTATCCAAGATTTTACTCTTTATTTTAAATTAATCCAAACGAATAATTGTTCATGTAGCCAGAGAATTATTAAAGGTATTAAATTAAATTCTGCACAAACTATTGTTTTTAACACTTCTATAAACAAAATTAATATATATAAAAAAATTATTAAACAACAATATGGATTAGATTTACAATTTTTGATAAAAGAAAATCAAAAAATAAAAGGTTATTTAAGTAAATTTATACATAATAATCAAGATTCATTTTTATCCGAAGGAGAAAGTTGTTTTATTATTTCTACATTAATAAAAAATAATCAAAATATGCAACATTTATTAAAAGCTTTAGGTTTTTTAAGAAATAAACTAGGGCAAGATTGTAATCTAATTAATCTTAATCAAGAAATGTTATTATGGATAACTAATTTCCCTTTACTAGAATTTGATACACAAGAACAACGTTATTATTCTGTTCATCATCCTTTCACTGCTGCTGAAAATTTACATTTAATAAACGAAGAACCAGAAAAATTGGAAGCAAAAGCTTATGATTTAATTTGGAATGGTTTTGAAATTGGAGGAGGTTCATTGAGAAATTATCATTCGAAAACGCAAGAATTAATTTTCGCTAAATTAGGTTTTAAACCTGATGAAATTAGAAAACGTTTTGGATTTTTTATTGAAGCTTTACGTTACGGAACACCTCCGCATGGTGGTATTGCTTTAGGATTAGATCGTTTAGTTATGTTATTTACTAAAACTAATAATATTAGAGATGTGATTGCTTTTCCTAAAACTCAAAATGCACAAGATTTAATGCTTGAAACTCCAAGTGTTGTTGAACAACAACAATTAGATATTTTAAAATTAAATATAAATACAAATAATCAAAAATAAAAATAATGAAAATAAACTTATCTGTTAAACTAAATCATAAAAATATTTATATTATTTCAGTTAGTGGCGGCGTTGATTCGATGGTTTTGTTAGATTTTTTATATCATCGTAATTTTTTTTTAGTTGTAGTTTATTTTGATCATTGCAAAAGAGAAGAATCTTTTAAAGATAAAATATTAGTCGAAATGTATTGTCAAATGAAAAAAATACCTTTTCATTTTTTTCAATTTAAAAATATTAGTTTGGATAATTTTCATAATAATGCGAGAATTATGAGACAATTTAAATTAAAGCAAGTAGCTTTGCAATATAATACAAAATATATAATTACTGCTCATCATTTAGATGATTTAGCGGAAACTATTTTCATGAAAATATTAAGAGGTAGTTCTTTAATAGGATATAGTGGTATGCAACCTGTTTATACTTTTGAAAATTTTATTTGGTTAAAACCTTTTTTATATCTAGAAAAAAAAATTATTAAAAAATATGCTCAACAAAACAAAATCCCTTTTTTAGAAGATAAAACGAATTTACTTTCTATTTATACTAGAAATAAAATAAGAAATCAGATAATACCTATTTTTCAACAAACAAGAAATTTTTTAAAAAAAATTAAACATTTTCATCTTCAACTAAAAGAAGTCAGTGATTTAATAAATAATGCTGTTAATCTTTTTATGGAAACGCAAAAAAAAAATAATTTTAGTTTAACCAATTTTTTACAATTACATATAACAATTCAAAAAAATATTATTTTGTTTTTATTAGAAACAAACAAAATTACTAAAAATTTTATTATTATTAATAATATTGTAAAAGGTTTGAGTGATACAAAAAAACCAAATATTCAATGGCGTTTAGATAATAGATGGAAATTAACGAAAGAATATGATAAGTTTTTTTTACAAAAAATTAATTTTACTACAACAAGTAATACAAGATTTTATAATAAAAATAAACCTTTATTATATAGCTGTTCTGATCCACAATTATTGCCTTTTTGTGAAAACAAACAAAAAATATTTTATGATAAAAATAATTATCATCCTCCTTTTTATTTACGCAAAAGAAAACCAGGAGATATTTTATTTTTTGCTTTTGGTAAACAAAAATTAAAAAAATTTTTGATTAACAAAAAAATAACACGTGATCAAAGAGATAGCATTTGGTTAATTGTAGATCAAACTGATACAATTATCTGGATTCCTAATTTATATATCAATAAAATGTTAGGTAATAAAGAAATTTTTTATTTATGTTTAAAATAAAAAAATGTTATTTATTGATAATTATAATTATTTGTCGTTATTAGTTCAAATATATGTCGAAATAAATTTTAAGTTATAATTAAATATAATTTCGATTTAAATTAAAAATTTCGGAGTTGATGTTTATAATGGAGTGCAATACGTTTGTTTTATGGGAGCAATTTAAACTTTTTATATCTTTTTTTATTGGTGTATTTGTTGGCTGTTTTTTATTTTCTTTAATTTATATTTATTTTTTATTTAAAAATTTTAATAAAAACATTCGTTTAAAATCAACAAAAAATAACAAATTAAATTTGGAACAAGTAAAGGATTTAATTAAAAAAAATCAACAGCAATTTCGATTAGATATTAAAAAAAATAATAATGAATATTTTGACTCTTTATTACGTAATTCCAAAAATTTAGCTTTTGAAATTGCTACTAGTTTTTATCCTAAATCATCATTTCCTTATTTAGAATTAAATATTAATGAAGTTTTAATTTTAATTCAATATATACATGATCGCCTCGTAGAATTATTTGATAAAAAAATCATTTGTATTTTTAAACTAATGACTTTAAGAAAAATTTTGATTTTAAAACAAAAAGTGTTAAATGCAAAAAATATCAAAAAATTTAAAAAAACAAATAAATTCATTAATTTTTTTTCCAATACAGTTAATATTTTGAATCCTTTTCATTGGGCTAAAAAACTTTTCTTAAATCAAATTTATGAAGTTATTTTTTATAAAATAGGTTGCGCTTTTATTTTGATTGTAGGAGAAGAAGTTTATAAAGTATATAGCAAACAAATTTTTAACACTAATCAAGATTTAGATGATTTTTTACAAGAAATACAACAAGAAATTGAAAAAACAAAAACAAAATAAAAAATATTGTATTATTTTGGTTTTTTATAAGAGGTAAATAGTTTATGTATTCGATTCAATGGTTTCCGGGACATATGAAAAAAACTTTGCAAGAAATTAAAAATAATTTGCAATTAGTTAATTTTGTGTTAATCATACTTGATTCACGTATACCTTTTTCGAGTATCAATTGGGAGTTATTGAAAATCTTAAACAACAAACCTTTTTTATTTTTATTAAATAAATCTACCTTAGCCGATCATATACAAAATCAACCTTTTTTAGCATTTTTGCAGAAAAAAAAATTCCCTTATTTAAATATTGATGCCAAATATAATCACAAAATTAATCTTATTTTACCCTATATTAAAAAAATTTTACGTTATCAATATAAAATCAATTATAAAGTTTTAAAATTAATGATTGTAGGCGTTCCTAATGTAGGAAAATCAACTTTAATTAATAAATTAAAGCGAAAAAAAACCATGATGATTGCTAATTCTCCTGGTGTTACGAAAAAATTGCAATGGATTAAATTATCAACTGATGTTAAGCTAGTGGATACACCTGGTATTTTATATCCTAAAATTGTTAATTCTTTCGTTGGTTATTCTCTTGCTTTATGTAGTTGTATTAAAGAAAGTCTTTTACCATTAACGGAACTTTTGGAATATCTTTTAATTTATTTTCGAGATTATTATCCAAAATATTTAAAAATTTTATTTAATTTAACACAAGAAGAAATTCAACATAAAAATTTATTTTTTATAATTCGACAAAAAACCAATATTCTTACCGAAGAACAAATGTTTTTTAGCATTTTAAATCAAATTAAGAAAGGTAAAATAAAAAATATTAATTTTGATTTAAATTTAAAATTTTTATTAACTCAATAAAAAATTGTAAAAAAATTATTAATTAAATTCACATTTTAACATTAATGACTAATTAGTTAATTTACTTTTTTATTCAAAAATATTATTTTTTAATAAAGTTATAATGAACAAAATAATTACAATCAAACATAATAAAAATATTAATATAAAAGAATAATGGTTTTTTTATTTGAAAAAATTATTTTAATAATTTTCATTTTTAAATATTAATTATTAATTGTTAAAATAAAATAATATCTAATTTAAAAATTATTTTTCATGAGGTTAATATTAAAAATTAATATGAAATCAAAAGTTATTATACTAGAATCACCTGCTAAAGCGAAAACTATTAGTAGTTATTTTGATAATCAAATTTTAGTTTTATGTTCTAAAGGACATATTAGAGATTTATCCTTAAAAGGTAAAGATCGTTTAGGAATTGATATTCAAAATAATTTTAAACCTTATTATCAAATCATTCCAGAAAAGGCATATTTAGTTAAAGAATTAATTAAGAAGACCAAAGGGAAAGAAATTTTATTAGCTACTGATTTAGATCGTGAGGGAGAAGCTATCGCTTGGCATTTAGCTCAAATTTTAGAACTTCCAACAAATGACAAAAATAGAATTGTTTTTAATGAAATTTCTAAAGATGTTGTACTCAAAGCTTTTAATAATCCGCGTAAAATTAATCAGTTTTTAGTTGATTCGCAAGAAACTAGAAGAATTGTAGATAGAATCATTGGTTTTAAATTATCAAGTTTAGTTCGAAAAATTAATGCAAAATCTGCTGGCAGAGTACAATCTGTTGCTTTAAAATTAATTGTAGATTTAGAGGAAGAAAGGAAAAAATTTGTACCAGAAGAATATTGTTTAATAATAGCTTTTTTTATTGATTTTAAAGCTAGTTTAGTTATTTTACCTAAAAATTATAAAATGAAAGAATTAGAAGCTAAAGAAATTTTATCTCAAATTGACAACGAACCTTTAATTTTAACCGAAATAAAAACAACAAATGTTATTAATAAACCCCCTAAACCGTTTATTACAGCTAGTTTACAACAAGAAGCTTTTAGGCATTGTTCTATGAGTGCTAAACAAACTATGATAAACGCTCAACAACTTTATGAAGGAATTAATATTGATGGAAAATTAATGGGATTAATTACTTATATGCGTACAGATTCTTTGAGACTTTCACCTGAGTTTGTAAAAAAAACTCAGGTTTTCATTGAACAAATATATGGTAAAGAATATATACAACCTTATAAAAATCATACAAATGATAATAATCAAGATGCTCATGAAGCTATTCGTCCGACCAATTTTCAAAATACACCAGAAAAATTAAAAAAATATTTAAATAAATACGAGTGGTCTTTGTATAATTTAATTTATCAACGTTATTTAGCTAGTTTAATGTCTTCTGCTATTATTCAAAAAACTCAGTATTTTTTTAGTGTTAAAAATTATAAATTCGTATCAGAGGGTAATCGAATTATTTTTGAAGGTTATTATAAAAGTTTATCGAGCATTTTTAAGCAAAATTTTTTACCTTCTTTGGAATTATATAATTCTTACATACCTCAAAAAATAGAAATTGTCAAAAAAATGACTATGCCGCCTGCTCGTTATACTGAGGCTTCTTTGATAAAAAAATTAGAAAGTTTAAAAATTGGTCGACCTTCTACTTATAGTCAAATTATCGAAATTTTAAAAAAACGTCATTATATTTATATTGAAGAAAAAAAGATGATTTGCACTGAAATAGGAAAAGATACGAGTCAATTGTTAGAAAAATTTTTTCATTTGATTATTAATGTTAAATATACAGCGCAATTAGAACAACAATTAGATGATATTTGTCATGGTAATATTAATAAAATAACTTTGTTAAAAAATTTTTATGATAAATTTAAAGAACTTTTTGATATTGCAAAAACAAATATCAAAAAAGTTTCAGCCAAAATTATCAATCAAAAATGTTCTCTTTGCAATGCTTTTTTAGTTATTAGGCAAAGTCGTTATGGTGAATTTTTAGGATGTAGTAATTTCCCTAAATGTAAATATATTAAAAATGACAAAAAACAATCATTATCTCCGATGATCACTAATCAAAATTGTTCTCTTTGTAATGCTTGGTTAGTTATTCGAAAAAGTCGTTATGGTGAATTTTTAGGATGTAGTAATTTTCCTAAATGTAAATATATTTCGAATTTGAAAAAAAAATAATATTTATTTTCTTAAATTGAATTATTTGTATTATTATTTAATAATAATTTAGGTTAATCCATATTATCATTAAATTTACATAATTATATCGCGAAAGAAATTATCCTAAAATATAAGAAGATTCTAAGCTTATAATTTTATATTTTTTCTATTTTTTTGTTAATTTTATTTCAATTCGGTATTTGTTAATATATTTTATAGTTTCATGATTTCTATAATACTTCTTTTTATTATTTTTAGTGTTTTATATATTTTATTTAAAACTTTTTTGTGTTGAATTTTCATTTTTAGTTGTTTTTTTGCATATTTTAACATATTCACATCATTTAATTTATTTAACCAATTTTGATAAATATAATTATCATTTGGTATTATAAAATTTTTCAAAATTAGTCTTTTATTTTTTATTTTTTAAATTTATATTATATTCCAAAGTTTTTACTGATGATATATTTTTCTTTTATTTTCCATACATACTTATTACGCATTTAACACTTATTTAGTTATAATTTATAAATTTATTAACATAATAAAAAGTTGTCATAAAATAAAGGGTACACAACTGTTTAAGTTTAATTTTTTTTATTTAGTATTTTTGTTTAATTATTTAACTGTAACCATAAATTTGTTATTTTTATAATTTTCAACACATAATTCAGTTATATCATATAAGTAAAAAAATAATTACTAGTTGACATTTTATTTTTTTTCATGTAGAATTTATTCCGTAAAATAGAAATTTTATAGTATTAACCTAGCACATATAATTAGTGTTAATAGACAGATTATAAAATTTATGTGAAAACGAAGGATTACTCTTTTCTACCTGATAAATTAAAATATTTTAATAACGATAATTTGAAATCTTTTCATAGATTTTTTTATATGAATTAGTTTAATAATCTATATTTCATCTATTTTTTTAGGTGATTATATTTAATTCATTAAATATTATTGTTTTAGAATTTAAGAAAATTTTTGGGTCAAAAGGCACTAAAAGTATTAGAAGGTATTTTATTTTGATTTTTATTTTGATAAGGGGATATTTGTATATCTCAAATTATTGTAATAGATTATAAAATTATCTTTATATTTTTATATATGCAATTGGAGTTAAAAGAGTAAATACTTTAAAAGTTTTAATAAAGTATTTTTTTTTTTTATTTTTAATGAATTTTTAATTATTTTTTTGTATACAAAAATTATTTTATTTAAGGAGTTTGTTTATTATTAAACAGAAAAAAAATAAAAATCATTTTACAAAATTTAATTTTTTATATGATAAAATGATTCCTCAAGGAAATTATTTAGTAATTGATGAAAATGAAAAAATTTTAGATGTATTAGAACTATCTGATATAATCGAATTAGCCGAAAAACAAAAAAATAGAATTGTAATGATTAATACTAAATCTAATCCTAAAGTTGTTCGTTTAATGAATGCTTTTCAGTTTAATCAATTTTGTTATCAACAAAATAAAAAAGCTAAAGAAATAAAAAAAAAGCAGCGTATGGTTGTAGTTAAAGAACTTCGTATTAGTCCTAATATTGATGATAATGATTTGAAAATTAAAATTAAAAAAACACATGGATTTTTAAATAAAAATTATAAGGTTAAAATATTAATTCGTTTTAAAGGTAGAATGGTTTCTCATATTTTTTTAGGTGAAAAAATTTTTCAAAAAATTATGGATGAATTAAAAGATATAGCTATAATTGATGTAGCACCAAAAATGGAAGGAAATCAAATGATTTTTATTTTGGTTCCTAAAAAATAAAGTATTAATTGTTTTAATTTTTATAATTTTTTTTAAAGGAGAATAGATTTTTATGATAAAAAAAAAAGTTCATAAAGGTTTAAAAAAAAGAATTAAAATTACTAGCACAGGTAAATTTTTAAGAAGACATGCTTATAAAAATCATTTAGCCGGTTCTAAGACAACTAAACAAAATAGACAATTAAGAGGCATAACAAAAGTAGATATTTCAGATTTTAGAAGAATTAAACATATGATTATTTAAAATTGAATAAGTTTTTCTATTAAAGGAAGTGTAATTAGCATAAATATGGTTAAAGTAAATTTTATTAATGCTCGACGTAAACGTCGAAAAAAAGTATTAAAATTGGCAAAGGGTTATTTTGGTTCAAAAAGTAAACTTTATAAAACAGCTCATGAACAAGTTATGCGTTCTTTGCAATATGCTTATAGGGATAGAAGGCGTAAAAAAAGAGATTTTCGAAAATTATGGATTACAAGGATTAATGCTGGTTGCGTAAACTGTGGTATTAGTTATTCTTTATTTATTCATGGGCTTTCATTAGCTAATATTGAAATTAATCGTAAGATGTTATCTGATCTAGCTTTTCAAGATTTCGAAATGTTTCAAAATTATGTAGATATTGCCAAAACTAAATTAGAAGAAAAAAAATGCCAAAAAAATAAAATATTAAAAGTAAACGAAAAATTAGAAAATGCTCAAAATAAAATCAATATTATTACAAACAAATCAACTGTTCTCGATAATTTAGAAAATAAAGTAGATTTCTCGACGAATACCCCCATTGCAGCAGATGTTTTATCGACGTCTCAAAACAAAAAAGAAGAATTATCACAATTAGAAGATAATTTAATTTCAAAAACCAAAAAAGTAAATGAATCAAACTTAATATCAGTTGAAAAATTAAATCAAATGCTATTGTCTGATTTAAAAAAAATAGCTAAAGAATATAATTTAAAAAATATTTCTAAATTGAAAAAAAAAGAAATTATTGATCATTTAATACAAGTGATTAGCAAATAAGATTTTTTTATTTTAATTTTGTTAGTGATAAATTTTCTGAATTATTAAAAGGGAGAAAAATTATATATGTCATTTGGACAACCAATTGGTATAAAATCAAAAATTTTCTTTAATTTTTTCAAAAGTATTGCCTGTTTATTCATTGCTTTAGCTTTTTACTTTAATGAAAAATTTAAAATTGGTAATTTTCAACTTTATAATATTTTTTCAGGTTTAATTATTTTTTTAATTAGTTATTTTTTAGTGTTTGATAATTTTAAAAAAAATTCTGGTACTATCAAATATTTTTTTGCTTTAGAAAATATTATTTTAATTTTTATAGGTTTGGGTGTTATTTTTCAACCTTTAATTAAAAATGATTCTTTGCGTAATTTTTTTCATTTAAATTATATTATTTATTATATTTTAATTGTGCATAATTTTATAGAATTATTTGTTATGTATTCTAATAAACAAAAGAAAACATCAAACTTAAAATTTATTTTTTATCTCATTTTATTAATTTTAATTTCTTTTCTATTAGGAAAAAAATTTAAGGCTATACAAATAGTTTTAAAATGTATATCTGTGTTTTTTATGTTAGCTTTTTTATTTTATTTATTGATAGTTTGTCGTTTATGTTATTCAAAAAAAAATACTTCAAATTAATTGAAGTTAACAAATAATTTTATTTTTGGTAGAAATATCTATAATTAAATTTATAAAAAAAGGTATAATTATAGAAAATAATTAAAATTTTTTTAATGAACTGAAATTAAAAGGAGATATAAAAATTAGGTATGTCTCGTTGGTTAGAAGTTTTAAAACATTTAACTATGTTAAGTGGTATCCCAGGACAAGAGAAAAAAATAAATTATTATATTAAAGAACAAATTAAAGAATTAGCCGATAAGATTGAATATGATAATTTAGGAAGCATGAATGTTTATAAAGGTCAAAAAGGTCCTAAAATTATGTTGGCTGGTCATGTTGATGAAATCGGTTTAATGGTTACTGAAATTACCAAAGAAGGGTTCGTAAAATTCCAAACTTTAGGCGGTTGGCTAACATCTGTTATGTTAGCGCAGTTATGGCAAATTCATACTGATAAAGGTATATTATATGCTGTTACAGGTGCCAAAGCCCCTCATGTATTAACTCCTTCGGAAAGATCCAAATCGACAGATATAAAATCTTTATTTTTAGATTTAGGTGTCGAAAGTAAAACAGAAGCAGAACAATTAGGTGTTAAAATAGGTGATATGATTACTCCTTATACTGAATTTAGAACTTTAGGTAATCCTAATTTTTTATTAGCTAAAGCATTTGATAATCGTGTAGGAACTTTAGTGGTCATGGAGGTTTTAAGAAGTTTAAAATCAAATCCTAATCAATTTATTGGTTCTTTTACAGTACAAGAAGAAGTTGGTTTGAGAGGCGCAAGAACTAGCTCTTATCAAGTTAAACCTATTATTGCCATTGCTGTTGATGTTGGTATTGCCAATGATACTCCAGCAGATGAAGATGTTTCAACTAAAGTTTTAGGTAGAGGTCCGCAAATTAATTATTATGATTCAGGTTTAATAGCACACAGAGATTTAAGAAAATTTGTTTTAAAAATTGCTAAAGAACATCAAATTCCTTTTCAAGAACCGAAACCAACAGGTGGTCAAACAGATGCATCTGTTATGCATTGTCAAAATAGCGGATCAGCTGCTATCTCAATTTCTATTCCTACGCGTTATATTCATTCGCATGCTTCTATTTTGCATAAGGAAGATGTTGAAAATACAATCAAATTGTTAACTTTGTTAATTCAAAAATTAGATGAACAAACAGTTCAAGAAATTTTATTTAATTAAGTTATTATCATAAATTTATGTTTGAGAAAAATAATAAAATTTATATTTTTATGTTTTAATTACATTATTTTTAGGAGGTTTTAATTTTATTTATGAAAAGAACATATCAACCTAGCAAAATAAAGAGAAAAAGAACACATGGTTTCCGAGAAAGAATGATGACCGTCGGAGGACGTCGTGTATTATCTGCTCGTAGAAAGAAAGGTCGTATAAATTTAACTGTATCTTCTTAATCAAAGTAAAAGAAAAAATAATATTTTACAAAATGTAATTTAATTGTAATTTAACTTATTAAATTTGATTTTTTTTTTTTTAATTATTAATGCTAAATGATATATAGACTTTTGCGTGGTTTTTTAAATAAAAACCTCTTTTTTTATTTCTGATTTATATTTTTAGAATAAATTTAATAATCGAAGGAATTTTAAATTTTTATTATGAAAAATAAATTTATTTTAAAAAAAAAAAAAGAAATAGATTTTATTTTTAGATTAAAAAAAAATGTTAAAAATTATTTTTTTATTTTATATTATGCAAGAAATTTACAATTTAATCATTTTAAATTTGCTTTAAGTATTAATAGAAAATATGGAAAAGCACATGAAAGAAATTTAATTAAAAGACGCTTAAGGATGATTATTTATCAATATAAATATTTAATTAATAAACAATCATCTTTTGTTTTAGTTATTAAACCTACCGCTAGAGAACTTACATTTTCAGGTTTGGAAAAAAATTTTTTATTTTTACTGCGAAAATGTTATTTAATTACGAGATAAGATAAGGAAATTAATTTTTTATATGCATTCTAATAAAAAAAATATGTTAATTAATTTATTTTTAGTATTTTTGTTAATGTTTTTTTTTAATTATTTTCTTTTTAATAAAGGTAATAAAAAAAATCAAGATTTAAATATAAAATTTATGCAAGTTATTTTTCGTGAAGATGTTGAACAATATACATCATTGAAAAATAAAATAAACAATATTAAAGAAGATTCTTCAGTTCGAATGCAAAATGTAGATATTTTCCTTTTTGCAATTGATAAAAACAAAAATTTAAAAATTATCCCAGTTACGAATGATAATTTTAATGATATAAAAAATGATTTCAATATTAAATTAGACGACATTTTACAAGGAAGAGAATATTATTTGTATTATTCTGATTTTAATAAATATTCTGAATTAGATAATAAACAAAAAATAGAAAAAATTAAAGATTTTTTTACTGTAAAAATAGGAACTAATCGTCATTATTTAGAATCAGAAAAATATAGAAAAAATCCGTCATTCATAAATTTAAAATTTGTTTCAAGTTCGCAAATTTTAAGTTTACCACAAGAAAATTTGGAAATTTATTCTTCTATTAACGATACTCAATCGCAAAAAACTTTAAATAATTTTGAATATAATCAGTTTATTAAAAACAAAAATACGGAAGACAATATTAAATCACTTTATTTAAAATTTAAAGATTATAATATTTATTTTCAGATTTTATTAGATGATTCTGGCGATTTACCTATCCAATGGCCTTCTAAATCACGATGGGGTTATTCTTTAGGTTGGGGTTATATTTGGAATATTTTTATTATTTTTATTGGTTTTTTTCTATCTTTTTTTTCTCGTATTGGTACCCATACAAGTTCAGGTATTTTTTTTGGCAATTTCGGTTTAGGGATTATTTTGACTACTATTTTAGTTCGTACTTTGTTATGGCCAAGTTATACGAAAATGAACAGTTTTTCTATCAAAATGAGTTTAGCACAACCAGAAATTACGAAAATTCAAAATAAATATGCTTTAAAAAAAGATAAACTCTCGCTTCAACAAATGCAAATGGAAATTTTTAAGGTTTATAAAAAATACAATTTAAGTTTTTTTAAAATTTTAACAACTTTTTTACAAATACCCAAAATGATTATTTTAATCGCTATGTTTCGAACTTTACGTAGAATTTGTGTTCCAGGAGGAATTTTTAATAGTGGTTTTTTTGGTAATTTTGATTTTTCTGAAAAACCTTTTTTAGGTTGTGTTTATTTAGGTTTAGATAATAATCATCAAAATCATATGTTAACAAAAATTTTATTATCTATTTCTGTAGGTATTACTATGTTTTTTTTGAATAAAATTAATTTAAAAAAAACAACTTATAAAAAACAAAACACACCTATTTTAAATTCTGAACAAAATATCAAACAAATTCAACAAGAAAAAATTATGAAAATAGTTAATCATATTATGATTTTCTTTATGGCATTGGCTGCTTATAAAGAATTGACCATGGCTTTATATTGGTTAATTGGTAATCTTTATACTATTTTTCAAACATTAGTAAATAGTAAAATGATGGAAAAAAAATATTATTTGTTAAAAAAGAACAATAATATTATTTTTTAACTAAATAGCTTATAAAGTTACAATAATTTTTTTATTTTTTTTAGAAAATATGCTAAAATTATTCAGTAGCATTTTTTTTATAATTTAGTTTATTTTTTATTTTTCGGAGGGGTAGCGAAGTGGCTAAACGCATCAGTCTGTAAAACTGCTCCGAAAGGTACGGTGGTTCGAATCCACCCCCCTTCACCAATATTTAAATTTACCCTAAAAACTATTTCTTTGAAAACTGAAGATGATATTTAATTAATTTTTTTTTTCGATTTAAAATAATTATAAATTAAGAGTTTGATCCTGGCTCAGGATGAACGCTGGCGGCGCGCCTAATACATGCA
>JAUZLI010000004.1:0-28014 GCA_032884955.1 Candidatus Phytoplasma vignae | reverse complement strand
TAAAAATTGATTCTACTATTTTTATTCATATTAATCATTGCTGCTAATTTCTAATTTGTATTTATTCTATTTTTTTAAAAATAGAAAATAATTGTATTTTTGAAATTGTCTGAGAAAATTAAAATTTCTTTAGTTTTCATCTTATAATACAATCAAAATATTTAAAATATAATGTAATATTCAATCTAATAAATTAAATATTCAAAGGAAAGTAAAAAATAATTTTATAATTGTTACTATTATTAGACAAAACACCACTATATATTATAATACATTTATTTTTTAAAAGAAATATAAAAAAATAAAAAACACCTTAAAAAGTGTTTTTTTTATTTTATATTTCTTTTAAATTAATTTTACGCATATTGCCAAAAAATATACATATTATCAGCGCCGTTACACATATATTTTAAATCTTCTAAAGAATATTGATTATCTTCAGCAAATCTTTCGCCTTTGTCAAAAAAAACACCTAATAAATTAGAGGGAGGATTTTTTATTTTCCATATCATAGCAAATTCTTCTAAACTTGCATTATAACAAGGATATAATTGTGTATAATCAAAATATTTTTTAAAAAAATCATGATTTTTTATTATATTCTTATTAGATACAGTTATATTAACAATTCTGGTATTATTTATGTATTCTTCTTTAGAAACAGCGTTTATTCTACCATTATTACCAATTAAACATAATAATAATGAAATAAATAAAAATAATTTATTTTTTAAATTAATAACCATTGTTTTCAACCTTTTTCATATTGGTATAGTAATGAATAAATCTTTAAATAAATATAAAATAACCAAAAATGCAAATTTTATCTATATCTATTTTGTTTTGTATATATTATTTATAAAATTAAATAAAATAGATTGAAAATAAATTTAAATATTGTAAAATTTTCATAAATATTATTTGTTTTTTTAATATCTAAAATTATTTATTAGTTAATTTAAACACCTGACTATAATTATATTTTTTAAATTTTGATTCATTCAAATAAAATTTTATATAAATTAAAACCTAATATTTGTTCAACTTTTTTTCTAATATCTGAATAAGAATATTCTTCTTTTCTTGCGGAAGGGAGATTGGAATCTATAAATAAAGATGATGTTAAATATCGTTCATGTTCTAAATATTCTAATTTCGATTTTTTAATTAAATATTTTTTAGTTAATCCCCAATCATCAAAAACACCTAACCAAATTAATTTTTGTAATAATTCATTAGTTAAAACAGAATGACATCTTATTTTGAAATCAAAAAAATCCACAAAGTTTTTTTTTTCTCTTTCTTTAATAATAAAAATACTAATTTCTTCGCTTATACCTGGAATAATAGTAAAAGGTAATATAAAACATTGTGAAATAAATTGATAATCTGCATCACTCAGCTGTAAATTAGGTAGTTTAATATGGATATTATATTCCTTTTTAATCTGTAAAAGTAATTTAAATGTTTCTAAAGAGTTTTTTTTAAATTCATTTAATAAAACAGTAACAAAAGAAATAAAATAATGAGTTTTTAAATAAGCCATCCTGTAACTAATTAAAGCGTAAGCAAAACTATGACTTTTATTAAAACTATAGCTAGAAAATTTTAACATATAATTATAAACACGATTAGCTAAAATAATAGAATGTCCTTGTTTTAAACTTTTATCAATAAAATATTTGTTTATTTGTTGTAGCGAATGCTTTTCATTTTTTTTTTTAATTAAGTTTTTCATTAAAATTTCTGATTCGCCTAAATCATAACCAGCAAAATGAACAGCTATTTCCATAATTTGTTCTTGATACAGAATAATACCATAAGTATTATTCAAAATAGCATCTACTTTAGGACTTAAATTAAGTGTGCTTTTTTTTTGTTTATTTATACAATAAGCATCAATATAATTTTTAGTACCAGGTCGATTTAAAGCTAAAATAGCTGCTAAATCTTCGAAATTTTGTGGTTTTATCTTTGTCAATATCTTTTTAGCAGATACAGTTTCTAATTGAAAAATATAATCAGTTTTCGCTTTTTGTAAAGTTTGATAAGTTTCGCCATCATTTAAAGGAATTTTATCCCAGAATAAAGAAATAGGTTTTTGAATAGTTTTTAAAATTTTATATACTAAAGTAAGACTTTTTAAACTTAATAAATCAATTTTTAATAAACCAATTTTTTCTAAATTTCGAGCATCAAATTGAGTTTGATACTTAAAAGGTAAATATGTTTGTGGATTATTTTGGATAGGTAAACAAGTTAACAATGAATGATTACTAATTATAATTCCAGCTGGATGTGTTCCAGTAAAACGTGGAATTCCGTCGATTTTTTGCACAACTATATCAAATTCATCACGAGAAATACTATCTATTTTTCGCAAAATTAATTCATATTTATCATGAAACTTATCATTATGTAAAAATTGCTTTAATTTTGATGCGGTTTTTTGTTTTTGTAATTCTTTTAATTCATCTATAATTTTTAAAAAATATTTGGAGCTCCAAGTATTAAAAGTAATTATATTCGCTACATAATCTACTTTATATTTATCAACAATATATTTTAAAATCTTTACAATCTGATCATCTGGAAAATCTAAATCAATATCGGGTAACTTTCGGCGTTTTAAATTTAAAAATCTTTCAAATAAAAGATTATAAACTAAAGGATCGATTTCTGTAATACCTAAACAATAACAAATCAAAGAACTAGCGGAAGAACCTCTACCTGGACCTAATAAAATTTCTTGTGTTTTTGCATAATTAACTATATCTGACACAATTAAAAAATAATCAGCATAATTCATTTGTTTAACTATCTGTAATTCTTTTTCTAAACGTTGTAAATAAACAGAAGCATCAATATTTTTATAAGAAATATTTTTATCTTTTAAAGCTTTATGAGTTTTATGATACAAATATTGAAAAGAACTAGGAAATTTATTTTGAGAATAAATAGGTAAATGCAAATTTTTCATACCAAAATTTTGACTATATTGAATTTTAGGAATAAATTGTTTTAAATTTAAAAAATCTTGAAAATATTTATTATAATGGAATCCATAGTAGTCTTGTTTTGACTTTCTCGTTAAAAACTCAAATGATAAATTATCATTTTTCATTTTATCTAAAATACTTTTACGATTTAAGAAATAAGTGAATATTTCATAAAGAATACGCTCATTTTGTTCTAGATATTTTGTTTGATGTGTCGGCGTTATTTGCACTTTATGTTGCAATGCCCAAGATAAAAATATTTCTGAAAATATATATAATTCATTAGATTGTAAAGATAAACCCAAATAAAAATGTTGGTAAATTTCCTTTAAGTTCTTAATTATTTGATGAATAATATCCGAATGAAAATGATTATATAAAAGACAATCGATACTTGTTAATATGCAAAAAAGATCGTTTCGATATAATTTTAATTCAGAAAAATGCAGAGAACGTTTTTGGGTACGAAGAATATTTGAAATTTGAATTAAATTTTTAACACCTTGATCATTCAAAGCATAAATTAAAATTCCAATAGGTAAAAGATTATTGTCGATATCTTCTAAATTTAAAGTGATTTTCATTCCAATAATTGGTTTAATTTGATATTTATCACACAAATGAAAAAATTCAATCATTCCGTATAAATTCTCATAATCACTTAAAGCAACAAAATCATAATGTTGTTCTTTTGCTTTTTTGACTAAACCTTCTAAAGAATTAATACTATCCATCATACTATAAAAACTTTGAAGATAAAAAATTCCTTCCATAATTAAACCCACTTTTTTAAAATCAATAAAATAAATAAAATATCTTTTTAATAGTAAATATATAATTTCATTGATTTTATTTTTTAGAATTCTTAAAATGAGGAAATAAAATAACATCACGAATATTTGGGGTGTTAGTTAATAACATAACTAAACGATCAATACCCATCCCCATTCCCCCAGTGGGTGGCATTCCATATGCCATCGCTTCAATAAAATCTTCATCTAATTCTTCTTCAGCTTCATCATTGCCTAAAGAATTTTGTCGTAATTGTTGTTCAAAACGACTTTTTTGTTCAATTGGATCATTTAATTCACTAAAAGCATTTACTAATTCTTTTCCAGCAACAAATAATTCAAATCTTTCTGTTAAAGTTGGATTTGTTTTATTTTTCCTTGCTAAAGGACTAATTTCAATAGGATAATCGTAAATAAAAGTCGGTTGAATAAGTTTTTTTTCAACAAAAGTTTCAAAAAAAGCAGCAATGATATCACCTTTAGTATAAAAGTTTTGTAAAGGGACATTATGCTCTTTTGCTAAACGAAAACATTCTATCAAAGATAATTCTTGAGAAAAATCAATACCTATTTCTTTTTTAATAATATCTAACATACGATATTTTTTAAATTGATTAAAATTAATTATTTGTTTTTGATATTCAAATTCTAAAGTACCAATAATTTTTTGACAAACTTCTTTGAGACAACTTTCAGTTAAATTCATCATTCCTTCTATATTAGAATAAGCTAGATAAGCTTCAATCGTTGTAAATTCAGGATTATGATTCGCATCAATGCCTTCATTGCGAAAAACACGTCCTATTTCATAAATAGCTTTCATCCCCCCTATAATTAATTTTTTTAAAGGTATTTCCGTAGCAATTCTTAAATAAAAATCTGAATCTAAAGCATTATGATGAGTCATAAAAGGTCGTGCCAATGCACCTCCATAAATTGAATGCAAAATAGGCGTTTCGACTTCTAAAAAACCTTTTTGATCGAAAAATGATCGAATAGCTTTAATAATATTAGTTCGTTTGACAAAAACATTTCGTGTTTCAACATTAATAATCAAATCAAGATAGCGTTTTTTTCTAATAACTTCTTTATTTTTCAATCCTTTATATTTATCTGGTAAAGGAATTAAGTTTTTACTTAAATGTAAAAAATCCAAGGCTTTAATGGTTAATTCATTCGTTTGTGTTCGAAATAAATAACCTTTAACACCAACAATATCTCCCAAATCTGCTATTTTATAAATTTGAAAAGCTTTATCATTAACCAACTTTTTATTGATATAAATTTGAATATTATGATTGAAATCTTGTAATTTGAAAAAACCTGCTTTACCTTGTAACCTTTTTAAAATAATTCTTCCTGCTACACTAACATTAATTTGATTTTTAATAAAATCTTCACGAGAATATAATAAATATTGGGATAAAATATCAACTACATTATTTTGGGGGAAAAAATCATTATAAAAAGGTTCAATGTTTAATTTTTTCAAATAGTCAATTTTGTTTTTTCTAATTTGTTCTTGTTCAGATGTTTTTTCCATTCATCAGTTCCTTTCTGAAAATCACCTTTATTTAATAAATAACATCAAAATTAAAAAATCAACATTTAAATTAAAAAAATAAGAATCTTTTTGATTATTAATATTAAAAAGATTCTTACTAAAAAATAACATGCATAAGCCATGTTCTGTTCTTGTTTCTTTTATTGTTTGACAAATTTAAACAAGTGCGATCATTTATCTCTATTTTTTTAAAAAATAGTATAAAAACAAACTAATAACTTTTAAGCGGAAATGTTTAATTTTTATATGCTCCTACCATTTATTTGGATTGCTAACTTGAGGGGTTTACCTCGTTTCACCTAATTATTTCTAATTAGCTCGTCTCTGTGGCACTTTACTCTTTTTATTCATAAATTTAAATATATTTAAACCTTTAGAACAAAAAAAAGCCGTTACTTCAAATATTATTAAGTACTTTAAGTTATGATTTCCTTAAACACAAACACTACATGTTTTTCCGCAAACATGTGCTAGCATGGACTTTCCTAAATTAAACATTTTTTATTTTAAAAATATTTAACCTCGATCGCCTTCTGTTATTTTTTAACAACCTTATTCTAACATAATTTTTTATTTAAACATATAAAATAAACTTATAATAAAAAAACAAAACAATTCCCAAAAAATTATAATAATTTTTAGAAATCAAAAAATATTTACGATATTATTTGAAAGTTGGGGGGATTAATACAAAATAATTTAATACAAAATAATATTTCAATTTTATAATTTATTAAATATTTATGATAAAGTATTTAATAAATTAATTCTTAATAATCAAAATAGAAATCATTTTTAATTGTTAATCATCAACATAATTTAATTATGATATTTATATAAAAAAAGTATTGTAGCAGAAGTTATCAAAGATATTGTGCTAACTAATAACCAAAAAAACCAATCAATAGATGTTTTTTCTTTTAGCATTTCTATCTGATTATCAGTAATATTTTTAGCCTTTTCCTCATTATTTTCTTGAGTTTTATTTAAATTTTCATTTACCAAAGAATTAGATGTTGCTGTATTTTGTGGATTTATTTCTGATTTTATAGATGTTTCATGTTCTTTTTTTGAAATATTTTTAAAATAACGAGCATCTTCAATTTGTCCGCTATATTTTTTATTATTAAATTGAATTTTAATAAGACTAGGTATATCGACTTTATCTTCAAATAATATTATAATATCAAAATCTTCAATACTAATTTGAGGTTGTTTAGTAATTTGGCGTAATTTTTCTAACAAATCTTTTTTATTTTCTTTTTTATTTATTTCTGTAATGTCTTTGTCGCCATAAAAAATTTTATCTTCTGAAGTTAATTGAGAACTATCAATAGGAATAACCGCAGAATAAATAAAAAATAAATTTATGAAATTAAAATAAAGCATACAAAACAAAAACAATATTCCAACAAAGACAAATTTTTTAGATTGTTGGTTAAATATTTTCATATAGATATTTTGCTTTCTAAGTAAAAATAAGTATTCTCTATCCAAAAAATAAAAAAATACACGTTATATTATAATGGAAAAAATTATCTTTAAATGATAAAATTAACATATTACTATTATAAATAATTTGCTAATTTTATTAATAAATTAAATTTTATCTTTATCACAAATTAGAATAATTTTATTTTAATACTTTTTTGTTACTAAAAATAGTTTTCCATATTAAAAAAATGTAATTATACCGTAATATCATTCATTTTGTTCTAAATAAAATTCCATTCATAATAGTAAAAATATGTTACAATTTATAAGGATTGGGACTTTTACTTAAGATTTTTAACTGATATATTTTTGGTTCTTGTTTTTATGCTAAAAAATAAATTAAGCAATTAAATATACAAACACTCTCTTTTTAAAATTAATGAATATAAATTAGCTTAATAATTTTCAAATAAATGGGATGTTATATATCTTGGATTTCATTAAAAAATTTAAAATTTTTTTAAAAATTGAACGTAATTATTCTCCTTTAACTATATTAAATTATCTAAAGGATCTTAAAGAATTTGAAAATTTTTTTTTGGAAAATAAAATAGAATTTACTTTAGAACAATTAACTCAAGCTAAACATGCTCGTCATTTTGTTACTTTTTTAAGTCGAAAAAAATTAAAAAATATAAGTATCAAACGTAAAATTTCCACTTTAAGAACTTTCTATAATTTTTTAATAGAAAGATATCAACTACCACATAATATTTTTAAACTCATTAAATTAAAAAAAATAATACCAAAATTACCTCAAATTATTTCCCAAACAGATCTCCAAACAATATTTAACAGTATAGATTTGAATCGTCCTTTAGGATATCGAAATTATCTTATTTTAGATTTACTTTATAGTTGCGGATTAAGAGTAAGTGAATTAATTAATTTAAGAATTAAAGATATATTTTTACAAAACAGCAAAATTCTAATTTCGGGTAAAGGTCAAAAACAACGTTATTTACCTTTACCTTCGAATTTATTACAAAAGTTAAAAATTTATCTGCGAAAATTCCGTTTGGATAAAACATCTATTATTAAAACTGATCATTTATTTCTTAATTATCAAAATAAACCTTTAACAACCAAAGGTATCAGGTATATTTTGAACAAATTAAGCAGCCAAACAAACAAAAACATTAAAATTTATCCGCATATGATTCGCCACGCTTTTGCAACGATTTTATTAAACAATGGAGCTGATTTAAGAGTTGTACAAGAATTATTAGGTCACGCTAATTTAAAAACAACACAAATTTATACTTATGTCTCGAATAAATGGTTACAAAATAAATTTTTATTTTTACATCCTCTTAACACTCTTAACAAAAAGAAAAAAAAATAGGAAAATTAAAAAAATGAATCAAGAAAAAGAATTTTTTTTCGAAATTATTAAAGCTTATCAAAAACAAAATATTAATTTACCACAAAGAAAAACCTTTTTTAGTGCTGGTTATGATTTAGCATCAGCCGAAACAATAACAATTACTCCACAACAAATTGTTTTAATACCAACAGGTATTAAAGCTTATTTTCCTTCGAATAAAGTTTTATTAATTTATGCCCGTTCTTCTTTAATATTGAAAAAAAAATTGATGTTAGCTAACAATGTTGGTATTATCGATCATGATTATTATAATAATTCCCAAAACGAAGGTCATATTTTCATTCCGCTTCTTAATTTATCATCAGAAATAATTAGCGTTGAAAAAAACGAAAGAATTGCCCAAGCTATTTTACATGACTATTATATAACAAAAGATGATTACTTAGCAATAAAACAAAAACGTCAAAATGGATTTGGCAGTACTGATTAAAAAATACAAATATCACTTACTAATGATAAAATAATAAAGAACAAATTTTAAATAAAATAAAAATATGTTAAAATATGTGAGATTCTTGCTTAATTATATAAGAAAACAGAATATAAGATTAATTTATAAAAAATTAGAAGTTAATTTTAACATATGTTTATTTTATTAAAGCTAAAAAATTTTGGTGAATTTACAAAATAAATATCAACAAATATATATCAAAAAAATTATCATTTATAATTCTATTTTACGAAAAAGAATAAAAATTTATAACAAAAGAATAAAATAAATTTCTTCTTGTTGATAAATATTAAAAATTTTTAAAAAATTAAAAAAGGAGCATATTTTTTATTATGAGTATTATTTCTATAAAACAATTATTAGAAGCAGGGATTCATTTTGGACATGTAGCAAGGAAATGTCATTACAAAATGAAGCCATTTCTTTTTTCTAAAGATGGTATTCCTATTGTTCGCAATAAAATTAACATTATTGATCTGAAACAAACAATTACTTATGTTGAAAATGCATATAAAAAAATGAGCGAAATTGCTGCTAATGGCGGAAAAGTTTTATTTTTGGGAACAAAAAATAAAATACAAGATATAATCAAACAAGAAGCCGAAAAATGTCAACAATATTATATTATTCATAGATGGTTAGGTGGTACATTTACTAATTTTCAAACTATATTAAAAAGAATTAATTTTTTAAAAAATTTGTACAAAAAAGAAGCTGAAGGGTTATGGGCAAATTTAAGCAAAAAAGAAGTAATGCAATTAACAAAACAAAGGGATAAATTAGAGAAATTTTTAGGAGGTATTAAGGATATGACACAATTACCTCAAGCGATTTTTATAGTTGATATTCAAAAAGATGTGATTGCTATCGCTGAAGCACGTAAATTAAATATTAAAATTTTCGGTATTGCTGATAGTAATTGTGACCCATATTTATTAGATTACTTTATTCCAGCAAATAACGACGCTATTAAAGGAGTTAAATTGATAACTTCTGTTATGGCTAACGCTATAATCGAGGGACAAAATAAAATAAAAAATAACACTATAATAGATCCAAATACGAAAAAAGTCGAAATAAAAAACATAAATAATATGATTAAAAACAAACAAAATAATAAAAAAGAAATTAGAGCTAAAATCGAATAATTCCTTTTTTTTATAATCAAAAAAACAAGGTGTTAAAAACATCTTTTTTTGTAAAACTTTTTTTGTATAAAAAAATAGTTTTCATAAATATATAAAAATATAATAAATAAATAATAAAGGAATAAAAAAATATGCCAATTACAATTGAAATAATAAAAATTGTCAGAGAAAAAACAAAAGCTGGTATGCTTCATTGTAAAAAAGCATTAGAAAAAACCAATGGAAATATCGAACAAGCAATACAATTATTAACAAAAGAAAACATTAATAAAACCATCCAAAATGATAAAATCCCTTCAGAAGGTTTAACTAATGTATTTATTTGTAATAACAAAGCTTTTTTATTTGAATTAAATACAGAAACAGATTTTGTGGCAAAAAATGATCTTTTTTTACAACTTTATAATAAATTATCTGAAATATTATCTAAAACAGATGATTCCGTACAAAATATTAATGATTTTTTGAATTTTAAAATAGAAAATAAAAATGTTCAAGAACTTATTTCAGAAACATCAGCTATATTAAAGGAAAAAATTATTTTAAATCGTTTAAAAATAGTTAAAAAAAATCCACAAGAAAGTTTTGGTTATTATAAACATCAAGGTGGAAAAATTTCAGCTTTAGTTGTTTTAAGCAAAGCGTGCCCAGAAGTAGAAATGAATTTACCTGTTCATATTGTTGGTTTTAATCCAAAATTTATTAGCAAAGAACAGGTTGATCCTGAATTTTTAACTTTACAAAAAGAACTATTATTCAATAAAACTCGACAAGAAACAAAAAATAAGAAATCTTTATCTGAGAAAATGATCAACCAAATAGTTAATCAACGTTTGGATAAAATGTTAGAAAATATTTGTTTATTAGAACAAAAACTTTATTGTAATTTAGAACAAACAGTTAAAGAATATTTAAACCAATATAAAATCGAAATTAGATCTTTTTATCGTTTTGAATTAGGAGAAAAAAATTAAATCTCCATTTGGAAATAATTTTTAAATTTATGATATTTTATCCCATTTTCAACATAATAAAAAAAATTATTAAGGAGAGATAAATGTTGCGAAGGATTCTTTTAAAATTAAGCGGAGAAGCACTAAAAGGAAAAAATTTTAACATTGATCCTCAAAAAATAAAAGAAATTTCTCAAGAAATAAAAGAAATTAAAGATTTAGGAATAGAAATAGCTATTGTTGTTGGCGCAGGAAATATTTGGCGTGGTGTTACTGGACAAGAATTAGGACTAGGAAGAAGTCGTTCTGATTATATGGGCATGTTAGGTACCATTATAAACGCTTTAGCTTTACAAGATGTTTTGGAAAAAAATAACATTCAAACTAGAGTAATGACTTCTTTTAATGTAGTAAATGTTGCCGAACCATATATTAGAGGACGAGCACTTCGCCATTTAGAAAAAGGTCGTATAATTATTTTAGCCGCAGGAGTAGGTTCTCCTTATTTTTCCACAGATACCGCTGCCGCTTTAAGATCAGCGGAATTAAATATTAATTTTATTTTAATGGCTAAAAATGGTGTGGAAGGTGTTTATGATAAAGACCCTAAAAAACATAAAGATGCTGTTTTGTTAAAACAAATTACGTATAAAGATATCATTGCAAAAAGACTAAATATTATGGATATTACTGCAGTTTCTTTATGCTGGGAAAATGGTATTAATATTTTAGTGTTTGATATGAATACTAAAGGAAATATCAAAAAAATTATTTTAAAAGAAAATATAGGCACTTTAATCACTTCTAAGGAGTATTTGAAATAATGGAAGATTTAGCAAAAACAATTTTGATAGAATTAGAACAAAAAATGCTACAAACACAAAAAATTATGTTAGAAAAGTTTGCTGACATTCGTACAGGAGTAGCTAATCCGAAAATTTTGGATAAAATTAAAATTAATTATTATGGTGAAGAAACTGCTTTAAGAAATATCAGTGTTATTAATGTCGTGGAAGGACATCAAATACATATCAAACCTTTTGATAACGGTTTAATAAATAATATACAAAAAAGTCTTTTAAATTCTAATTTAGGTATTACACCACAAAATGAAGGAAATATTATAAAACTTATTTTTCCCAAACCAACAGAAGAAAAAAGAAAATCTTTAATAAAAGAAATTGATAAAATTCAAGAACAAACTAAAGTTATTATTCGTAATATACGACGTAATGGCAACGATAAAATCAAAAAAATTAAATTAAATCAATCTTTGGAAAGTTTTTTTTTAAATAAAATACAAGAATTAAATAATAATTGGATAAAACTTATTGAAAAAAATGCTATTAACAAAAAAAATGAATTATTAAAAATATAAAAAATTATGAATCATATTTTCAATCGTAAAATATATATAGGTTTTTTAATGTTAATAGCGATTTTATCTTTTTTTTTTACTTTAAATAAATTAGAAAAACTTTTTCCAAATCTTTTTCTTTATGTTTGTTGTTGTATAATTACAATTGTTGTATTAAAAGAAACAGATGAAATGTTTACTTTATCTCAAATTTATTTTAAAATAATACCTCGTAAAATTACTTGGTTTATTAAAATTTTTTGCATAATAATTTTTTTCTATTTTGTAGTTTTTTTAATCAAATCTTTAGATAAAAACCTAAATCTACTAACAAATAAAAATTTATCTAATAATTTTTTTAACTTTTTAATAAAAGTTTATGAAAATAAATATTTTGCATTTTTCTTACTTTTTTGTTGGTTTCTATTATTAATTTTATTTCTATTTGTAAATTCTTTTCGTACTTATCACTTACAACTAACTTTATTAACTATTTTATACATTACCTTTAGTAACTCTTGTTTTCTCAGTTTAATTCTTTTATCCTATAATTGGTTTATTTATATTTTTTTTATTACTATTTGCAATGATAGTTTTGCTTTTTTTGGGGGAAATTTTTTCAAAGGTCCTCTTTTATGTCCACAAATAAGTCCCAAAAAAACTTGGGCTGGTTTTTTTTGTGGTGTGTTTATCACTTCTATGATCGCGATTATTTATTATTTATACTCTAACAAACAATATTTAAACAATAATAATTATGGTTTAATTTTTATATCTTTTGTTGTAATGAGTTCTATAATAACACAATTAGGAGATTTAATAATTTCAAAATTTAAAAGAGATTCGAATATTAAAGATTTTAATAATTTGTTTCCACAACATGGGGGTTTATTAGATCGTTTAGATTCTCTTTTGCTTTTAGCTTTTTTCATTGTATTAGTTTTATTAATTCCTTCATCTTATACAAAAGCTATTCTATCTATAATTAATTAAAATAATTTTAATAAATAAAAAAATTTGTTCTATAAAACTTACGAAAATTTACAATATATAAATTTTTTTAAAAAATTAAACTGACTAAAATAAAAGATTTTATAACAAAGAATAAATAAATAATGATAAAAAATTAAAGATATATTTGTCCTTCAAGATATAAGAGAAATTAATACAAAAAATTATCAAAAAAATTAAAAACAAAAATAATTTTTTTTATAATTAATTTTTTTATAATAAAAATAAAGTATAATGATGCATTATTTTTATTATAAAAAATTAAAAAAATATTCTAATTTTAAAACACAAAATAAAAAAATTTAATTTTTCGATATGAAGATTCCTATAAGATATAAAATTAAAGATATACAAAAGAAATTTTTATAAATTTTTTAATTTATGGATATTTTTTTATATTATTTTTAGATTCTCTTTGTTTATTTAATTATATATTTTTTTCTAAATGCTTATTGATGCTAAATAATCTAAACAAAATATAAAAAAATATTTTTTTATTTAATTCTTAAAATTTAGTTAAATATTATACATAAAATTAATCTTTTTAAATAAAATATTATTTATAATATCAAATAAAAATAAAAATTTACTTTCAAAACCAAATTAATACCTTCATTGAAAAAATTAAAAATAAAAAATCTAGTTTATCTAAAAACAAAAAAAATAAACTAAATATTTTTAATTGTTAAATTTTATTTATGTACAAATTCTACAATTAAAATTAAAAAACGTCAATAAATTAAAATATAAAATCTTTTTTATCAAATTAACTAATTTATATTTATCATTTTTAAGCACTAACAAATATAAAACACAATATTTTAATAAATAGATAACTTTTTTTTCAAAAAAATAAATATTTAAATTTTTTTTATTTATATAAACACTGTAAATTATGTTTTTTATGCAGAATCCAAAATAATTAAATTGTTTAAAGTAATAAATATCAAAAATTCAACCATCAAGAAATTTTTGAAAAGATTAAAAATCTCTCACTTGATTATATCCAAACAAAAGTATTTTTAATAAAAAATAAGCCAAATTATCTTCTATTTTAATGATTTTTGGCTTATTTCAAACTTTTTTCTCTAAAAATTAATTTTTTTTAACAAACATAATAAAATAAGAAAATTTTTTAATTTACAAAACCAAGGACTCAATGAAACAAATTATTAACAAATTTTTATTTATTTAAATGAATTTTTTTATGATTATATTGTTTTTTTCTGATCAATATTCCTATTAAAATAACAACAATAATAAATAAAAACAATATTATAATAACGATCAAGATAATCTGTTTTGTAGTTATACCCGAAGAAGATGATGTTGAAGATATTGATGAAACGGAAGAAGATGAATCAAATGCATCAGGTAAAAAATGTATAATTTGACCTCTAAGTGGTTGTAAAACATTATTTCGAAAAGTTGGTAAATCAGAAGGTGTCGGAGGATTTCCTTCTATTAAAGGTGCCACATTTATTTGCGCATAGTCTTCATTAGACTTTAAACCAGCTAAATCACTGTTGGAAACACTATATTCAGAAGATAAGCTATTATTTATATCTGTTAATTTTGTAATATTGTCTTGATTTGTAGTTATTGGTCCATTTAAATCATCATATGTAGAAATAATATTTTTAATTTTTATATCAGATGAAGATAAATATGTTAAAAAATCGTTTAATATATACATAATCTTCTGATCATTGTCTGTAATGTTTTTTATCAAATCAAACATTTGTTTAAGTTGATTTTGAATACCAGTATCTAAATTAGGTAAACTTAACTTATGATTGATATCTGTTAATAAAGTATCCCTTAAACCTGGATTGTTATCTAATTCTTTCTTTATATCGTCTAATTTTGATTTAGTTATAGTTGATTGAATTTTATCTTTAATACTTTGTATTTCTGTTAAAATAGATGCACATTGTGATTTTATATCTTCTGACGAATTAGGATCATTTTTTAAAACTAATAATCGATCTTCTATACTTGGATTGCTATTTCCACTATCTCCATATATTAATATCTTTTGATTATTTATGCCTAAAATCAAATTTGAGATTGATAAAACCCAAATAGTAAAAATAGAAAATAATAATATTAATTTTTTATAATCTTTTTGTATTTTTATCAACATTTATACCAACCATCCTTTTTACAATTGAAATTAATGAATAATACAAAAATAAATATAAAAACCAAATATAATAAATTCGAAAATGATCATAATATAAAAATCTTTTGCAAAATTAAACATAAATTATAAAAATGAATTATAAATACCTAGATATAACGAATTAATTTTAACAAAAAAATAATTTAAAATCAAATATAAACTAATTATATTGAATATAGGGGAGATTTTATAAAAAAATATAATTCCAAAAAACAAATATTTTTTTAATCAAAATTTCTAAAATAACTTGTTATTAATAATAAGCGATGAAAAAATCAAAATATTATTTTTCATTTTTTAATTTAAAAATTATTTTATCAATTTGTAATATATTACTAAATATTAAGAATTTTGAAATTGACTGATATAAAGATTATAATAAAAACCTTTTTTTTCCAATAAATTTTGATGTTTACCTTGTTCTACAATGATACCATTCTTTAAAACTATAATCATATCAGCATTAACAATAGTAGATAAACGATGTGCAATAACAAAAGAAGTAGTTTTTTGTAAAATTTTTTGAATCGATTTTTGTAAAATAGCTTCTATTTGTGTATCAATAGTAGAAGTAGCTTCATCTAAAATTAAAATATTCGGTTCATATAAAAGAGTACGTGTAATAGAAATTAATTGTTTTTCACCTTGTGATAAATTATCTAATTCTTCGCCAATAATCGTTTGATAATTATCTTTTTTAGCCATAATAAAATCATGAATTTTTGTTTGTTTAGCTGCAGCTATCACTTGTTCTTTAGTTTTATGAAAACTACCATATCTTAAATTATCTAAGATAGTACCATGAAATAACCAAATATCTTGAAAAACAATACCTAATATCTTTCTCAAATTAGTTTTTTTAATTTTACAAATATCCACCCCATCAATAGTAATCATTCCCTCTTGTATATCATAAAAACGTGTTAATAAATTAATTAAAGTAGTTTTACCTGAACCTGTAGAACCAACAATCGCTACAGTTTGTTTAGGTAAAACTTGTAAATTCATATTTTTAATAATAGGCTGGTGTTTATAATAACCAAAAGTGACATTAATAAAATTTATCTTACCTTCAACATCATTCAATATAATATTTTCGGAACTTTCTGTTTCTTCTGATTCATTTAAAAAAGTAAAAATACGGATAAAAGCTGCTTTGGTTGATTGTAAAATAACAAAAATTTGACTTAAATCATTAATAGGATTTCCTAAACGCCAAATATATTGAATAAAAGCTTGAAAAACACCAACTTCAATCACAACAAAACCTAACCTACTCAATAATACAGGCATAGCAATTTCAGGATGAGTTAAAAAAAATCCTAAAAGAATCATAACACTTAAAATAATATAAGTAAAAGAATTAACAATAGGAACCACTAAACCAGACAAAAAATTCGATTTAAAAATAATATTCGAAAAATCACGATTTAAAATTTGAAATTCTTTAATCATATTATCTTGTTGATTATATAAAATAATTTCTTGATGCCCCATATATTTTTCTTGCAAAAAACCATTATATTCTCCGCTTTTTTCAAATCTTTGAATAAAAATATTACGAGACTTATGGTTAATAATAAAAATAGTAAGTAAAGACATAGGAATCATTGAACATACAACTATTCCTAAACGTAAATTAGTCCAAAACATCAAAATTACTAACATTAAGATATTAAAAATAGAAGTTATTAAAGTAGCGCAAGATTGTTGTAATCCGTTAGATACTACGTCCATATCATTGGTCATTCGACTCATAATATTACCTACAGTATTTTGATCAAAATATTGAATAGGTAATTTATGAATTTTTTTTTGCATATCTTGACGAATATTTTTAATAACAGAATGTATTGCAGTAATTAAAAATCGATTATAAATAAATTTTCCCATGGTACAAAAAATATATAATAACAAATTAATACTCAAAAAAAAGTACATATGAAACATGTAATCTTTAAGATTTTTATCATTATTATCAAAATTCTTATTTATAAAACTAATAATATATTTGCCTTCGAATAAAGGAATAAAGGCATTAATTAAGGCTAAAAAAAAGATTAAAATGAAACTAGTTAAAATTCTACCCAAAAAAGGTTTTAAATAATGTTTTAATTTTTTCATATTTTAAATTTGATTTTCTTGAATTTTTTGAGAAACAACAATTTTTCGGTACACATTACAAGTTTGGTATAATTCATGATGCTTACCTTTGGAAACAATTTTACCATGATCTAAAACTATAATTTGATCAGCATTTAATATAGAAGTTAATCTTTGAGCTACAATAAAAACAATAGCATCTTTTTTATTTTCAAAAAAAACTTTACGCAAAGTAGAATCTGTTTTATAATCCAAAGCGGAAAAAGAATCATCAAAAATGTAAACATCAGGTTCTTTTAAAAAAGCCCTTGTTATCGAAAGTCTTTGTTTTTGACCTCCTGAAAAATTAGCACCTAATTCTTCTACAGGTTCTCGCAACTTTTGATTTTTTTGCTGAATAAAATCATAAGATTGGGCAATCATCGCTTTTTCCCATATTTGTTGTTCTGTTGCGTTTTCATTACCAAATAATAAATTGCTAAAAATAGTACCTTTAAATAAAATATTTTTTTGCGAAACAAAACTAATTTTTTTTCTTAAATCGAATAAATTATACTTTTTAATATCAATGCCATTAATTTCGATAATACCTTCTGTTGGATCCATCAAACGAGGAATTAAATTAATTAAGGTAGTTTTACCTGATCCAGTTGCTCCTACAAAAGCTATGACTTCAGCACGATTAACTTCTAAATTAATATTTTGTAAAATCATTTCGCTTTGCGGAGAGTATGAAAAAAAAACATTTTTAAATACTATAGTGCAAATTTTATTTAAAGGTTGTATAAGAGCAATAGGAGGATTTTGAACAGAAGATTGTTTGAACAATAAATTTTCAATTTTGTTCATAGAAACCAATGTTTTAGGAAACATTGTAAATAATAATAAAAAATTTAAAATCGAAAATAAAACATGATATTGTAAATTAATAAAATTATATAAATCACTTAATCTTAAATTTGGTGCAAAAGTTCCTGTTTTCATCATATAAGAACCAAGGCCAATTGTAAAAATAATAGATAAATTCAAAAGTAAATAAAAAAAAGGATCAATAAAAAGAACAGATAAAAATAATTTAATAATTAAATTTTTATAATTTGAATTAATTTTGTCAAATTTAGATACTTCGAATGGAATTTGATTTAAACTACGAATAACTTTAACTCCTGTAACATTCTCCCTAATTTTATTATTAATTTCTTCTATTTGTTGATGTTGTTGTAAGGATAAAAGATAATTTTTACGCATTAAAAAAAATAATATTAAAATAAAAAAAGGTATTAACAAAAGCATAAAACAAGATAACAAAGAAGAAATCCAATACATAAAACCCAAACTAATAATTAACATAATGGGAGAAAAAAGAATAGCTCGATAAAAAGTTGTCATAAAATTCAGAATTTGATAAACGTTAAACGTTGTTTGATTCATCAAATTAGAGATTCCTGCATTTTGCATATCAATAATAGAAAAAGTTTGAATCTTTTTAAAAATATCCGTACTTAAATCAGTAAAAACTAAAGAAGATAATTTAGCCGTACAAAAATTAATAATTACATTTCCACAAATAGCTAAAAAAACTAAAATTATAAACAAAAATATTATTTGACTAAAATTATTAATATGTTGTTTTTCAAATAAAAGTTTACCGATCTCATAAGGAATTATAATTTCACCGCATGCTACAAAAAAAACAGATAAAATATAAATAAAAATAATTTTTTTATACTTAAAAATATATTTAAAGATTAATTTCATAATTTATTTACAAAAAACCAATAGTTCTTCCATTCTCAATTCTTAATAATTCATACAAAAAATAATAATAATTAATTAAATAGTGATTTCTTTTATAAAAAACATAATCATAACTATATGTTATAATATTTTTCACATTTTTTTGAAAAAAATTATAAAAAATAAAAAAAGTTAATCCATTGGATTAACTTTATAATTACATAATATTATTTGCATCCGATGACGTTGTTTCTTTATTTCCTACATCTTTTATAGAAACAACAGCAGCTTCAGCAGTAATAAGAGATGCTGCAATAGAAGAAGCATTTAAAACAGCTTGTCTTGTAACTTTTGTAGGATCAACAATACCTGCTTGAATTAAATCAACATATTGGCCTTCTTTAGCATCGAAACCGTAATTTTCTTTTTGTTTTAATTGTTCTTTAATAACTGAATCTCCATCAAAACCAGCATTTTCTGCAATTTGATAACTTGGTGATAATAAGCTTTCTAAAACAATATTAATGCCTTTTTGTACATCTACGTTATTATCAGTCAAATTATCTTTTAAATCTTTATAAATTTCTATCAAAGCTTTCCCACCGCCAACTACAATTCCTTCCATAATAGCTGCTTGGGTTGCATTTAAAGCATCTTCAATTCTTAATTTTTGTTCTTTTAATTCAGTTTCAGTAGCAGCTCCTACTTTAATAACCGCAATACCACCAGATAATTTAGCTAATCTAGATCTTAAATTTTTCAATTCATATTCACTAGCATTTTCAGATAAAGCTTTTTGTATTTTATTTTCAATCTCTTTAATACGATCTTCTAAACTTTTATTTTTACCCGTTCCTATCAAAATAGTATCATCTTTTTTGATAATCACCTTGCTGATTTTACCTAAATGTTGATAATTAGCATTTTGTAGTTTCATATTTAAATCTTTAGAAATAAAAGTCGCTTGTGTTAATGATGCGATATCTTGTAATAACTCTCTTTGATTATCTCCAAAACCAGGAGCTTCGGTAGCAACTACATTAAATACACCGCTAATTTTATTAAAAACTAAAGCGCCTATTGCATCGTTTTCAAAAGAAGAAGCTATAATCAATAAAGGAGTAGAATTTTTAACAATTTCTTCTAATACAGATCGTATTTCCTGAAGATTATTAATCTTATGATCTGTAACCAATACAGCAGCTTGTTCGAATTCAACAGACATGTTATCTTTATTAGTTACAAAATGAGGTGAGACATAACCTTTGTCATATTGTAATCCTTGAACTACTTCTAATTGTGTTTCGAAACCCTTTGATTCATCAACACTAATAACACCTTTTTTAGTAACTTTTTCCATAGCAGAAGCTATTATTTTACCAATTTCAACTTGACCAGAAGAAATAGTTGCTACATTCTCAATATCCCCCTGCGTTACTACAGGTTTAGATTTAACCAAAAGCTTCGCGGCTACTTCTTTAGAAGCTTTAAGAATACCTTCTTTAATAGAAACAGCCTTAGCGCCAGAATTAACAAATTGAAAACCTTTACGAATCATTTTTTGCGCTAAAACAGTAGCTGTAGTAGTGCCATCTCCTGCGTTATCATTAGTTTTTGCCGCAGCTTCGTAAACTAATTTAGCACCCATATTTTGATAAGGATTTTGTAATTCAATTTCTTTAGCAATAGAAACACCATCGTTGATAATAGAAGGAGATTCGAAATTATTGGTTTCTAAAATTACATTGTTGCCTTTAGGTCCTAAAGTTAATTTAACAGTATCGCTTAAAAGATCCACACCTTTTAAAATTTCTTTTCTTGCATCTTTACCAAAAATAATTTTTTTAGCCATTATTTAACTCCTTATGATATATATAATTATTTTTTTATAGACTTAAATATCTTATATTTTTATAATAAATTTAAATCAACAATTCTAATTTTCTAAAATAGCTAAAACATCTTCTAATTTAATAATTAAATAATCTTGATTTTCAACTTTGATTTTAGTTCCAGAATAATTTTTATAAACAACTTCATCATTAGGTTTAATTTCTGTTACTTTTGGACCGCAATTTACTACGATTCCTATAGAATCTTTATTTTGATCTTCTGTAGTCAAATAAATACCTTGCGCAGTTTTTTGTTCTTCTTTTTTATATTTTAAAACTATATAATCATTTATAGGTTTAATTTTTAATGTTGACAAATTTCATCATCCCTTTCATTAAATTTAACTATATTCTGAATGATCGTATAAGTTATACGATATAGTTCATTTGCACTTTGATTTGTTAAGTGCTAGAATATAAATTACACAGTAATATTATACAATAAATTTTTATAATTTTGTTCTTAATATAATATAAAAAATACAAATAAAAATCAAAAACAATTAACAAAAAACACAAAAAAATCTATATTAATATTTGTGATCTTCACTAAATAAATTGTAAGAATATTTTCTTAATTTTACTTTTTTAGTAATACTGAAAATAATCTTCTAATGAATTTTGAATTAATTAATGTTAATATTTTTAAAAAAACAAAAATACAATACCAAATTTAAAACTTAATAAATTTTATTTGCAAAAAATAATACATATTCTAACCATAAAAAATATAAAAAACAAGATTAAATAAAAAAATATTTTACTAAACTTGTTTTTATTTTCAATTATTTTAATTTCTATTTACGCCCGTTTTATAAGCTGTTTCTTGAACAGCTTGTGAAATATTTTGAACTACTTTTTTGTTAAAAATTGTCGGAATAATGTTATTTTCATTTAATTCATTTTCTGGAATAGTATTAGCTAAAGCATGAACAGCCGCTATTTTCATTTCTAGATTAATTGAAGTCGCTCCAGCGTTTAAAGCACCATGGAAAACACCGGGAAAAGCTAACACATTATTAATTTGATTTGGAAAATCAGAACGACCAGTAGCGATAATTTTTGCCCCACCTTTTTTAGCTTCTTCTGGGAAAATTTCAGGTATTGGATTCGCCAAGGCGAAAACAATAGCATCTTTATTCATTGTAGAAATCATTTGACTTGTTAAAATATTACCTGCAGAAACGCCAATCACAATATCTTTATTTTGAATGACATCTTCAAGGCTACCTGTTTCATGATATAAATTGGTCATGAGAGATATTTTTCTTTGTTCCGTATTTAACCAATTTTGTTCTTGATGTATCGCACCTTTTTTATCATATAAAACAATATTTTTAGCTTTTAATAAAAGTAACATTTTCGTAATAGCTATTCCAGCTGAACCAGCACCAATAATTAAAATATTAACATCTTCTATATTTTTGCGGATACATTTCAAAGCATTGATAATACCTGCTGATACTACAATTGATGTCCCATGCTGATCATCATGAAAAACTGGAATATTTAATGCTGCTTGTAACTTTTCTTCAATAGCGAAACACTCAGGCGCTTTAATATCTTCCAAATTAATAGCTCCAAAAACTGATGAAATTTTTGTGACAATATTAACGACTTCATCAACTTCTTTTGTATCAATACAAATTGGAAAAGCGTTAATATCAGCGAATTTTTTAAATAAAATCGCTTTTCCTTCCATCACTGGAATAGCAGCTTCAGGGCCAATATCGCCTAATCCTAAAACGGCTGTTCCATTTGTTATCACCGCAACTGTATTTGATTTACAAGTATACTTATAAACATTATTAATATTCGCTTTAATTTGGCGACATGGCTCTGCTACTCCTGGAGTATAAGCTAAAGCGAGATCTTGTAAATTATCAATTTTAATTTTTGATGAAACTGCTATTTTACCCTTATTTTTTTCATGCAATTCTAAAGCTTTTTGATATACATCCATATAATTAACATTTCCTTTTGTAATTTTTTATTAAAAAATTAAATTTAATAAATTTTTCATCATAAAACTAATAAAAGACTATAACTAAGCTAAGTTAAATAAACTCTTTGAACTAATCTAATGACTTAAATAAAAATAATTTAAAAATATTTCTTAAATTCTTTTTCAAATAAATTTAAAATCATTCTAAATTAATAAAATGAGATAATAATATTTATTTTTTATTTCCTATTTATTATATATTCATATTATAAAATTATATGATTTTTCTCTAATCTTAAAACATTTTAACTTACAATAATATTATTTTTTGTTTCTATATAATAAGATTTTTTTAATTTTATTCTCTATATTGATTTTAATATAACTTATTTATTGATATTAAGTTACTATAATTTTTTCTATTGATTAAATCGATGTTAACCTTTGGGATCAAAATTGTTCAGCTTTTTAAATAATAACATTACAAATTATAAAGCCTATTATTTTGATCTTAATTGATATTAAATTTTGAATATATTAAGTGTATTTCTTTAGATCTAAGATTGTGCCATATGATGAATTGATTTAATTTTTTTTGTATTTAAGGGATCGTATTCTATAATTTTATGATTTTGTGGAAAAATTTTTTGATATAATTGACCTGTTTTTTTATCAAAAATCTCAATTACACCATTAGAATAAATTCGCTTTGATTTTGTTTTAGTATCGGTATAAAATTCAATTTTTTCATTTTCTAAAATAAAATACTTTATATTTCCCTTTTCATCATATTTAACAACATTACCATTGACAAATTTTTTTTCAATAATATTAAAATTATGATCCAATTTAATAACACTACCATCTTTTAAAGTTATAAATGAATCAGTTAATTCTAATGAATGAATCTGAAAATAATATCGATAAAATAATATACTCCCGCTAACTAAAAGATTGCAAAAAAGAAAAAAATTAATCATTAAAGGGTAAAAATTTTTTTTCATGAATTATTGTTATCTTTCTAAAAAACCGTTTTTATCAAAAAACAAAAAAATTAAAAATATAAAAATTAAATTCACCCTTATACATTATAATTATTTTTGTTTTTGGAATGAAAAAAGAAGTGAAAAAATGTTTAGAAAAAACAAAAATAATAAAAATATTATTTAGAAATTATTAAAATATTCTAAAAAAATTAGATAATTTTTAAATTTAATTACAATATTTTTGTTAATTTGAAAAGATATGAAAATAATCTACTTCAATTGGTTGTGCACCACTAAAAAGGAACTGTTCAGAAACGAAATATTTGTTCTAAAAACTAGAATCAAATTATTTACTAACTGCAATTATAGTAACATAAAAAATAAAATTATTTAATGATAACAAATTATTTTTTCTTTATTATCTTAAATTTTATTTTTTTATTAAATAAAAAAAATTTTACTCATTTTTAAAAATAAATTATTTTTTAAAAACTAAATATCATTCAAATAAATTATAAAAATTTAATATTAAACTATAGGAATAGAAATCAATTCAATTTCATCGCCATTTTTAAGTAAAAAAGCACTTGCGTCATCTGTATCTAAATGACATTCTAAAGAAAAACTTTCATGTACACGACATAAAACATTTCCTAAAATACCAGATTTAATACCTAAAATTTTAACATTAACTGTTTGTTTATCCTCTACATTGAACATGCGAGCTTCTTCTATAGAAAAATGTATATGTCTATCAGCTATAATAACACCTTCATGTATTTCCACTTGTCCTTTTGGTCCAATTAAAGTAGCTCTACCAGAATTACTAATATCACCAGATGAACGAACAGGAGCTTGAAATTTATATCTTAAACAATCACTTTGACTTAACTCTACTTGATCGCAATGACGTGCTGGACCTAAAATACGAACATTTTCCAATATTTTTCCAAAAGGACTCATAATATTGATTTTTTCTTCTGCCGCGAATTGTCCTTTTTGTTTTAAATTTTTAAACCAAGTTAATTGATAATTAGAAATACCAAATAAAATATCTAAAGTTTTTTGTGATAAATGTACATGTCTACCAGAAATACCTACTGGTATCATTTTGGATACTAACATAATAAACCTCTTTTTTCACTTTGATAAATTTTTAAAATAGATTTTTTGTTAAAATTAATATTTTTTTAAAAATTTTAAATCGTAAAAATTATAAATAATACAAATCTTAATCAACTTTATTAATAAAAAAATATTATTAATTAAAAACATAATTCATATAACAAAAAATAAAAATTTGTAATATTAAATTTTTACTTTATCATACATCATGATAAAGTAAAATCATATCTTTTTTATTCTATAAAAATGAATCATACAAAAAATGTAAATATAAACAAATTATTATTTTTTAGATTTTACATAACTCAGAAATAATTTTAAAATTTGTAAAAAATAAAAAAATTGAAATCATCATTAAAAAAATCATTTTTTCAAATCATTATAATGAATTTTATTAAGAATATAATAAATTTGCTTTAATTGTTCGATATTCTGATTATATTCAATATTTTGTAATATTTCGTCTATATTTATTTCTGTCCCATTATATTCCAAGCTTGATATATTTTTTTCTTTAAAACTATCGCATCTATTTTTTAAATGTTGTTTATAATAAACTATTTGTTGTTGTCTGTAAATGGGTTTCCAGTAATCTTGCATTTCTTCTTTATAAATATCTATAGTATTACAACCGCAACAAATAGCCAAAATAACTTTACAAAATAAAATAAAATTTTTTACAAAATTCATATTTTTATACACTCCCTTCAATTTTATAATACAAATTATATTGATATTTCAAGAAGTTATAACAAAAAACATCATATTCACAAATACTTTTTGATGTAATTCTGTAAAAAAAACTATTTACATTAATATTCTAAATGATGATAATTAAATTAAGAAAAGAAAATTTTCTTGGTAGTTATTTTTTTAACTATGATTTTCTTCTTTTTCATAAAAAAGAAGAAGTTTTATCTTAATAGTATTTTTTTAATTTGATTACTTCTGTTAACCTAATTTTATTGGTTATTGTTTAAATATTAACAAAGATATTTTCTTGAACATTAACTAATTTATAATTCAAAAGTAAGATTAATTTGAGGTTTTTTAGTTGTAATATTTTCGAAGTGGAATTTATAATTTTATAAATTTGAATTTTTTATAATTTTTTTTTTTTTTTTGATTAATAACTAAGTGAAAAACAATTGGAGCACCAAGATCATTAAAAGAAAAAATGGGTTGTTAACTTGAACATATGTCAAAAATATGGATAGATTGTCTGCGTTTCGAGAGTTTTATTACTCTCTCTTACAAACAGCCCCCATCCAAACCGTACGAGTAAGTTTCCAAGCATACGGCTTTCCCATTTATAATCTCTTTCGAGAACCTTTTATATATTGCTATATAATTGGTTGTTATTCAGTAAGTTCTTTAGTTGATTGTATTTACATCAATCTCCTTTCTCCCCAACTTAATAACCATTATAAATCTGACTCTTTCGCCCTAGAGAGGTCGTTACCTCCGTCGTGGGTGGGCGATTTTCATTATTATTCCAAATAATGTTTTACTCCACCGACTACTAAAAGTCTCTTTTTCCTTGCACCGATGGTCTTATTATTATTCCATCTTTTAACCGTTTAACGCGGTGATGTTTAGGAATCTGAAATTTCCGTCATAAATCTACCTGATAGGGTTAGGTTCGCTTTCGTGGCTTCTGAAGGGACACTAGGGACACTGTCGTATTTTTCCCCATGACAGTTCCTTAGATGCTTTACTCATCTAAGTACATTCCACGAGACTCTGAAGTTACCGCTTGAACGGTTGCTTAGGGATAATTCATAAAGTCTCGGTTTGTAACTTCATGAAACCTTCGGACATCCAGTAATCATTAACTTTCTGGATGGTTCTCCTATTACGATATTTTTCGCGATTAGGGCGTTTCAACCTTCTCCATACCTATCTTCGTCTGGCGGTCTCTTCTTGGGTAGTTACTTCCCCTCAATCCGCTTTAACAATCTGCTGTAACTCATTATTCTTTCGTCAAATGAGCCGATTGTTTGACGTCTCAACATTATCCTAGTTGAGGCAATTGGTTAGATTGCTTTATTTATGTGTTTATTTCCGCCCAACCACGAAAAATACGATTTCAAAGTGAAATAACCTTTGATTAAATCTAATGGAGATAACATTACTGCTCACCTCCTTTCAGGGTTAATTCTTTTTCAATTTCTTCTAAGACCTTGGTATCAGCGGAAATAATCAATTGGTAAGCTTGTTTTAAATCGGCTTTATTAATTTCATTGCGGCGCTGTGCACCTGTCCCCCTTTGACGGGCGAAGAGACTAGCGGTTGTTTTTAACAAATTTTCTAAAGTCCGATTCGCTTTTAAAAAGGCTTTATCTTGTGGTAAACGTTCTAACGCTTCGTTAATAACTTGCGTGAAATAGGTTTTCGCTTCGTCACTATAAGGATTTTTTCTTTTTTTAATTAAAAAATTGAACATTTGTTCGCGTTCGGTTTTATTACCTGGTTTCACTTCGATATTATAAGTAAAACGGGATCGAATCGCTTCATCAATTTGGTCTAAATGATTCGTTGCCCCAATGATAAAAATGGGTTTATCAGGGTTATTTTCCTTGGAAGTCATTTCCGTTTTAAATTGATTCACGACATTGGCGATTTCGGAACCTGCTTCTAACATCCCTAAATCCGTAAAAATAGTTTCACATTCATCTAAGAAAATAATCGCGCCATCATGTTTTTCCGCCACTTCTCGCGCCTTTTCAAATAAATCTTTCACCATTTGGGGTGCGTGTACTGCACCCCAAAAGTATTACAATTAAATAATTGATTAATAATCATTAAGATCAACTATATCAGTTGGTCTTTTTATTTTTTAAAAAGAATAAAAAGTTTTCAGCTTTTCTAAAAATATTTTTAGAA
>JAUZLI010000003.1:0-30002 GCA_032884955.1 Candidatus Phytoplasma vignae | reverse complement strand
CTCCGAAAGGAGAATGTTTGAAACATCACTTAGATGGGGGGCTATTTGTAATAGAGTGACGCTCGAAACACAAATAATCTATCCATATTTAAATAAGATTAACTTTTTTCATTTTGTTAACGTCTTTCACTTTTTTTGGTTTACTGATAAGTAAAGAGGTAAATTGTTTTGGTTTTTGTCTTGAGTAAAACTTTTATTTAAATTTAACTTTCAACAAATAGCGCAGTTAAAAAAAAGTTTTATTCACGAGAAAAGCTGAGATATTTCCGAACTAAATAGCGATCAAGATGATCATTAATATTATTAAAAGTTGTAACAAAATAAGGGTTCAGTGCGCCCAAGTGGACTAATTGAATATCTGTTTAGAATAATTTATGTGATCAAAATACATAACCTCATAATACCTTCGGATAAATATATCAGCTTTTTTTTAATAAGCGTGAGTAATATTTAAATCAATTCACTAATTTTTGAACTAAAGATAAATTTAAATTAATTAATTGTTTCCGAAATAATAAATTATTTTTATTTTTTAAAAAATCTTGTAATAATTATTTTTTCTCGTCTTGATTTATTCAAAAATAGATTAGAAAAAATAAGAATAAGATATCTTTTTTTATTTCTTTTAAAAACAAAAAACAAACTTAAAGTTGATCTTGATTTTTATTAACAGATTATTTAATTTGTAATACTTTTAAGGTGCAAGTGCGCAAGGTGGTTCTTATCTTTTAAATATTTATCGTACTGGTTATTATTAAACTAACCAGATATTTAGACCTTTTTTAGACACCCATTAAGAATATTAAAATTTACCTAATATTACTTTTTCCCTAAATTATTTATTATCATTTTATGTATGTTTAATTTCAACTATTTTACCGCCATTTTGTCTGCATATTTTTATTTTCTTATTATCTTTTTGAAAATAATTGTGGTTACTATAATTCAAATAACCTAATTTATAATCTATTTTCTTCTTATATTGAAATTTATAAAATCTATAAAAATATTTTTGTTATCATCTACTTTGTAAAGTTAATTTTACAATGTATATTTTCTTTATGATATAATTAAAGCGTATAATTAGTTCATTAACTTTAATAATACTAAGATATTTAAAATAATTGTAAATTCTTATTATATTTTTTTATTAAGTAATCCCCGTATAAGATGCAAATATTTTTTTCTTTTTTTAAAAACAGTAAGAGGAGGTGTAATTTTCAAAAAAAGAATATTTTTTTTTGATGTAGATGGAACTTTGTATAGCGAAACACACGCGACTATTTTACCTCAAACAAAAAAATTAATATTAGCTTTATCCAAAAAACCCAATACTATTTTAGGTATAGCTACAGGTAGAAATTATCGTCATTTGAACGTGTTAGAAGAACTTTTCCCCTTATTTAAATATTTTATTCTTTGCAATGGTGCTATAACTATCGCTAATAAAAGTAGTTTTTTTGAAAATAAACATCAGTTGATTAGTAAAACACCTATCCCTTCGGAACATATTGAACATATCATGGAGTGGATTACAAAATATCAATATAAAATTTTACCTTTTAGCGTAGGATTTAATGCTGAAGCTTGTTTTTCTAATGGTCATATAGAAAATATAAATTTGTTTAAAGAATGGAAAAAACATATGTCTAAGAAAAACATTGCTTTTGACTCTGTAAACATAGACAATTCATTTCATTGGAATAATGAAATTTTTATTTTATATATTTTTGGCGAAGATCGTTCACGAATAGATTTTGAAAAAATAAGTGAAAAATGTTTTAATAAATATAATTGGTCGAGTCATATGGATTTAATTGCGAAAAATGTTAATAAATTTGTAGGAATTCAAAAAATTTATCATCAATACCCAGATTATGAATTAATTTGTGTAGGAGATGGTTGTAATGATCATGAGATGTTAAAATTTTCAGATATTGGTATAGCGATGGGAAATAGTAAATTTAAACACATCAAAACAATAGCAGATTTTGTTACTCCTCATATAGATGAAAATAAAATTTATGATTTTTTCGAACAAAATAAATTATTGTAGAAATTTTAGTATAAATTTAAATATAAATTATTTTTTTCTATTTGTTTCCATATAAAATTATTTCAACGTAAAAATAACCATTTACATTATATTTCTTTAAAAGTTGAATTTTTTCAACTTTTTCTTTTGCTTCTTATCATTTTTAGGTTCAAATTAAAAGCAATAATTTGAGAATAATTTATTGATTGAATATTTTTATTTTATTAAAACAAATATAATTTTGCTTTTTTAAAATTATTATTTATTATATTAGATTTAATAAAATGAATTAATTTAATGAAGGATATTTTTTTATTATATGGATGATAAAACTCAAGCCTTAAATTTTTTTGTGAACAAATTTACTTTGTTAAAAGAACAAGAAAAAAATGTTTTTTCCAAAATTGTTAATAAATTGTTGCAAGTTAATTATCTCACAAAACAAAAAAAATCAGATGAAAATGATTATCGTTTTATTTTATTATATAAAGATATTTTTGAAACTTTTCTTAAATTATTAGATTTTAATTTAGAAATTAAAAAACATGATGAAGTTCTCTTTATTCGTAATGTAAATCATTTTAATAAATTAAGATTAAAAAAAGAAGAAAGTTTGCTTTTGCTTATTTTACGTATTTTATTTCAAAAAAAAAGAGAAATTTTTCCATCTCATGTTCAAGTAGAAATATTGTTGAAACAAATTTATAAAGAACTAAATAATATTGGTTTTGTTCCAATCAACAAATTAACTAAAAAACAAATGAAAGAAACTTTAATGTTATTTCGTCAATATAATATTATTGACTATATGGATTATCATAATATTTTATCAGATGATTTATCTATTAAAATTTATCCTTCTATTCTTTATTTGATTGATGTTGATATGATAAAACAATATAAAGAATCATTAACGGCAGAATCTGATTAAAATGAAAAAATTAACTAAAATACAATTAATTAATTGGCATTTATTTACTTGCCAAACTATTGATATTAAAGAAAATACGCTAATTTCAGGCGAAAATGGCGCGGGGAAATCAACTTTATTAGATGCTTTACAATATATTTTAATCGGTGGTAAAAGCGGAGTAAAATTTAATATAGCAGCCAATGATAATGCTAAAAGAACTTTGGAAAATTATATCAAAGGAAAAATTGGAGCAGAAAATAAAGAATTTTTAAGAAATAAAGATATAATTACACATATTGCATTAGAATTTTACGATGAACAAACAAAAAAAAATTCTATTCTGGGATGCATTTTAGAATTACCATATAAAAGTTTATTAAAAGAAAAATTTTATATTTGTCATGATAAATCTTTAGAATTGAATATGTTTGTATCTAATAATAAACCATTTAATTTTAAACAATTTCGCGATTACATGAAGAAATTTAATCCTAATTTTGAATTTTGCGAAACCAAAAAAAAATATCAAAATTTATTAGGTACATATTTGCAAATTAATATTAATAAATATATCAAAATTTTACCTAAAGCTTTAGCTTTTAAACCTTTAAATTTACAAAATTTTGTATTTGAGTTTTTATTAGAAGAAAATCCTATTAATATTTTAAGTTTAAAAAGCAGTGTTCAACAATTAAAAAAAATCGAAGAAAAAATTATATTAGAAAAAGAAAAATTAAAAAATTTACAAGAAATCATCGATAAAGCCAAAGAAATTAAATTATTAAAACAAAATATAAAAATTAATTGGCTAGCAGAACAAATGATAATAAATTTGGAACATCAACAACAATTGCAATTCATTAAAAAACAACAAGATATTTTAACACAAGAAATTACACATTTATTATCCCAAAAAAAAGAAAATAATATAAATATTGAAAATTTAAATAATAATATAATACAGTTTAAAAGTTCTCAAATTAAAGATAATTTAGGTTTATTATTACATTCTTTGCAAAAAGATTTTAATAATTATCAAATAAATTTGAATGAGATAGAAAATAAAATTAATTTATTTCAAGAACAACTAGCCAAAGAAATAATTTTATTAAAACGCATTATTATATATTTTCCTTCTTTAAAATTACAACCTTATATAGAAGTTTTAAGTAAATGGTGTGAACCTATTGCTATAAAAGATATAACGGAAAAACAATATATTTTTTTACAAAAAAATATTTTGTATATTTCTGATACTTTATCTCGTAAGATTTTAGAAATCAATATTCAACAAAATGATCTCAATAAAGAAATTAATATTTTACAGGAAAAAATTAACAAAAATAGTATCCAATTGGATTCATTACAAAACGTAACGAATGTTTATCATCCGAATCTTGTAAAGTTAAAAAATTTGTTAACTACCCAGTTACAAAATATCTATAATAAAGAAATTAACATTTATCCTTTATGCGAATTAATAGATATAAAAGAAGAATTATGGCGGAACGCTATTGAAGGTTTTTTAGGAATGCGTAAATTTAATTTAATTGTTGATGCTTCTTATTTTGAATCATGTTTAAAAATTTATGAAAAATTTCAATCTATCGAACAAATTTATGATATTGGTTTGGTCAATATTGGTCAAATTCCTGACATTGAGGAAAATATTAATAGTTTGTCTTATAAAATTATCACAAATCATAAAGATGCTAAAAAATATGTGAAAATTTTATTATCTCATATTATTTGTGAATTAGATATTGTTAATTTATCAAAGCACAAAATAGCGATCACACCTCAAGGAATGATTTATAGTAATTATACAGCAAAACAGTTAAATCCAAAAACTTATCAAATTCCTTATATTGGTAATAAATCCCAAGATATGCGAAAAAAACTAATCATCAATCAAATTAAACAATTAAAAACACAATTGGAATTAAAACAAAAAGATTGGAGAAATAACGAAAATTTTCTTTTTTTAACAAATCAAAGTAAAATTTTTACCATATTAGAAAAAGATCCTTGGGATTTATATTATCAAGCTCAATTACATAAAACAAATATGCAACAAGTTGAAAACAAAATTAAAACATTAGAACTTAATCCACAATTAAAACAATTAGAAGATAGTTTGAAACAATTCGAAAATGAAAAAGAAAAACAAAAAATAAAATTAGAACAAATTTTATTAAAAATAGCAACTAAACAAAATAAATTTAATTTAAATTCTGAAAAACAAAAAAATTTAGAAGCTGAATTAAAAAAATTAAAAACGATTTTAGAACAAAAAGAACAATCTGAAATTCAATATGTAACTGCTGCGAAAATCCAATTAGAAAATTATTTAAAAAGTTATAATCATAATTATCCACAAATTTTATCAAATCTAAGGGAAGGTATGGAAATAAATCAAAAACAAACAAGTATCAAACAAAATCAACTTTTAAGTTTAATGAGTACTTATATTAAGAATTTCCATTTATTTCATTTAGAATCTAAATTAGAGAATTTAAATTATTTTCAGCAAGAATATGAATTAATTAAGGTTAAAAATTTAGTTAATTATGAACAAGAATCTAAAGAATTAAGAAAAAAAACCGAAAATATTTTTAAAGAAGAATTTATTCAGAAATTACAAGAGAGTATCGCTAATGCTCAACAACAAATTAAAAACTTAAATGAACTTTTAAAAAATAGACCTTTTGGTAATGATTATTATCAAATTATTACTAAAGCAGCTCAAGATCCAGAATATCGTCAATATTACCCTCTTTTAACTAAAAACAATGACGTGCAAGAACTTAATTTATTTTTAGATCAGATTTCTTCAGATAAAGAGTTATTATTAGAGGAGCTTTTTCAAAAAATTATCTCTTTTAAAGAAGAATATGAATTAATTGCTTATGAATTTTTAGATTATCGTAATTATCTAAGTTATGATATTCAAATTAAGGATAAAGAAGGTCATATTTCTTTTTTTTCTAAAATTTTTAGGGAAAAATCAGGAGGCGAAACGCAAGTTCCTTTTTATCTTATTATCGCAATCTGTTTTGAACAATTATTAGTAGGAGGAGATAGTTATCAAAAAGGTTGTTTAGTGTTATTAGATGAAGCATTTAATAATATGGATGAAAATCGCATCGATGCAATGATGTCTTTTTTTAACACTTTAAAAATTCAATTTTTGATTGCGATTCCTCCACAAAGAATTGCTAATATTTCTCCTTATGTAAAAACTAATTTAGTGATTATGAAAGTAAAAAATCATGTTATGGTTAAAAATTTTACGAGAATAATATAAAATCGGAATATCAAATATTATTTTTTTGTTTTTTTAATATTTTTAATCATTAAAGATCTTCTTTGTTTTGAAAATGATAATAAAAACGCATTATAATCAAAAATGATAAAATTATAAAACTTATTACAAATAAATAATAATCATCAGGACGAGGTAAAGAATAAATTTCATTCCAAGCATTGTTAATTTGTTGTTTAGTCTTTTCATTATATTTGTAAAATTTATCTTCTTCGTTGATAGATAATTTTAAATGATTAGGAGATTCGTCGATTTTATAAGGAGTATCATAATTAATAAATTTTATATTTTTTTTAATATTTTCTTTTTCTAATGCAAATCTAATAAAATCATAAGCACCTTCGGTATTACTACCTTTTGGTAAAACAAAACTATCTACCCAAATATTAGTTCCTTTATTATCTTTTGATTCATCTCGAAAATCATAATATTTTAAATTGGGATTTTCATTTATTAAAAATCTTGCATCTCCAGAGTAAGTTATCACAAGATCATAATTTTCTTGATCTTTGATCTTCATATTATCTAAAATTTGATCTGTAACAAAAGATAAATTCATATTGTGTCTTTTCAAATCTAAGAGCCATTCTTTAGCTTTTTGATTATCCTCTTCTGAATTACCACTTAAATCTCCTCCAGTAGCTTTTAAACCTATAAACATGCCTTCGAAAGCATTATTATATAAAGCAATTTTGTAATTATTATTATTATTATTTACTAAAGATTTCCAATTATTATTTTGTAAATCTTCAATTTTAATTTTTTTTGTATTATATAAAATTCCTAGATTACCCCAAAAATAAGGAATTGAATATTCTTTATACATTTCCATTTTTTGATCTTGTAATTTTGCTTCAATTTTGTCAAATAAATCAGTTTTTTTTGGTAAATTAATTTTACTTTGATCTATTTTTTGTAAATAATCTTTGTTTAGTTGTTCTATGGCGTATTCGCTTAAAATAGCTATATCATAAACATTACCTGTTTTAATTTTATTTATTGCTAATTCATTAGAAGAAAAAAAACTTTGTTTAATCATAAATTTATTGTCAACTTTGTTATTATATGAATCAATGACTTGAGGATCTATATATTCTCCCCAATTAAATAACAAAATTACTTTTTTTTTTTCTTTATTAAAAGTTAAACATGTAATTAATGTTATTATGGACAATATAAATGATAATATTAATATTTTTTTATTCATCATTTATAAGAAACTTGTCTTAATTGGAATAAATTAAATATAATTTTAGATAAAATAAACATAATTAAAATTGATGATAAAGCATTAATAGTAGGATTAATAGTTCCTTTTAAACTATATATATAAGCGGAAATGTTTTGATAGTCAGCGCCTCCTGTAAAATAAGAAATAATAAAATCATCAAATGATAATGCAAAAGCGATACCAGCGCTAGCTAACATTACTCCTTTTAATTGAGGCAGAATAACTTTGATTAATGTTTGAAAAGGTGTAGCGCCTAAATCATAAGCAGCATCTAGGAAATCTTCATCTAACGAACAACATTTAGTATAAACAGATATGACAACGTAAGGAATGCTAAAAGAAATATGGGCTAACAGCATACGCCAAAAACTATTTTGTAATCCTATAAAAGTAAATAAAACTAACAATGATAAAGCATTAATAATTTCTGGTATTATCATGGAAAATTGATTTATATTTAGAATTAATTGACGCCATTTTTTTTTATAATTCATTAAAGAAATAGCTGCTAAAGTACCTAAAAAAGTTGAAATCAATGTAGAAAAAAAAGCTATTTGAAAAGTTACTTTAATAGCAGATTTAATCGAAACATCTTGAAAAATTTTATAATAAAATTTTAAACCAAATTTTTTAAAATGTACTAAAGAAGCGATTCTGCCATCACTTTCATTAAAAGAAAAAATAACTAAGGAAATAATAGGTGAATAAATAAATAAAAAAACTAAAAATAAGTAAAAATGTTCAATTTTTTTTTTATTGATTTTTAAAAACATTTTTATCACCCCTTTCGTATTTATTTTTTTTATAAACAGTTAAAATTAAAAATAAAATAAAAATTAAGTTTATTGCAATGGCGCAAGCACTTTTTATATCGCCATTTAAAAAAATTTTATTTTCGATTAATTCACTAATAAATACAACTGTAGTAGGGCCTAAATATTTTGGTACTACGATATTAGTTATAATTTGTAAAAAAACTAAAGATATTCCTGTAATTAAACCAGGCAAAGATAAAGGAAAAATTATTTTTTGAAAAATTTGTTTTTCATTCGCTCCTAAATCTTTGGCTGCATGTATTAAACTTTTGTCAATTTTGATAATATTTAAATAAATAGATAAAAACATATAAGGTAAAAATAAATATATAAAACCAATAAACATTGCAGTATTTGTTCCTAATAAATTAAGTCCCAAAAATTTCTGTATTAAAGAAAAAATTTGTACTAAAGATTGTGTTTTTAAAATCATATTTATCCAAATATGCCCATTTATCAATAAAACTAATGTAGATTGGATTATATAATTATAACGAGATACCAAATAGGCTAATGGATATCCAAATACAACTAATAATGCGGTTGCAATGATAGTTATAGAAAGAGACCTTAGAAAAACATAAATCAAAGTAAACTTAGTGTAAAAATCTTTATAATATTCTAAAGTAAAACTAGTTTTTAAAAAATTTTGTTCATTAAATTTTTGAATAGAAAAGAATAAAATAATGAAAATTGGTATCAGAATCATAAATAAAACTATAAACAAATAAGGAAGTAATAAGTAATTATAAAATTGATTTATTTTTTTTTTTGTAGAATAAGACATATTATTACCATATTTCCATAACATGTAAATCTTCTGATTGGAAAAAAATTCCTACTTCTGTATTTTTGGCTACAAAATCAGTTGTATGAATAATATAATTTCGATGTTTTGTTTTGACGATGACTTCCCAATGGACTCCTTTAAATAAAATATTATTTACTATTCCCGTTAATAAACCTTTAGAATAATCAACAATATCAATATCTTCTGGTCTAATTAAAATATCTACTTTTTGATTAATTTCAAAACCAAAATCTACACAACTGAATTCTTGTTCATCAAAATAAACTAAAAAATCTTTTTTAAATATTCCTTGAATTAAATTGGATTCGCCTATAAATTTAGCAGTAAAACGATTTATGGGTTCGTTATAAATATCTTGAGGTGTTCCTATTTGTTGAATTTCTCCTTGATTAATAACAACTACTTTATCACTCATAGTTAAAGCTTCTTCTTGATTATGTGTTACAAAAATAAATGTAATTCCAGAATTTTTTTGAATTTCTTTTAATTCATATTGCATTTCTTGTCTTAATTTTAAATCTAAAGCTGCTAAAGGTTCATCTAATAATAATACTTGAGGTTCATTAATTAAAGCTCTTGCAATGGCTACTCGTTGTTGTTGACCACCTGATAATTCGTTAATTTCTCGTTTTTCAAAACCCTTTAAACCAACTAATTTTAAATATTTTAAAACTTTTTCTTTGATTATTTTTGTTTTATCTTTATTAGATAAAATTTGTTTTTGCAATGAAATTAATTCTAAATTAGTTTTTTGTTTTAAATCACACAATTGTTTTTTTAATTCTTTTTTTAAATTTATAATGTTTTTATTGGAAGATAAATTTAAAATAGACCATAAAAATTTAGGTTTTGAAATTTTTTCTTGATTCATTTTCATTTGATAAAAATTTTTAATTTCTTTATTTTTTTGTTGCCATTTTTTTTTCAAAATTTTTATTTTGTTTTTGATTTCATAATTAAAATCTTTAATAGTTAAACCAAAAGCGATATTTTCGAAAACATTTAAATGAGGGAATAAAGCATATTTTTGAAAAACTGTATTAATTAAACGACGATGTGGTGGTATACTCAATAAACTTTTATTATTAAAATAAATATCTCCACTACTTAAATTAGTAAATCCACCTATAATTTTTAAAATTGTAGTTTTTCCACAACCAGAAGGACCTAATAATGTAACGAATTCGTTTTTTTTAATTTGCAAATTAATATCATTTAAAATAATATGATTATTAATAATTTTTGTAACATTTTTTAATTCTATTAAATAATGTGTCATTTTTTACCTTCTTTTAATTAAATATAAAATCTTAATGTAAAGTTTCATTATAATCAATGATATTTTTTCATTTTTTTAATTCCGTATTAGTCGATAAAATAGCTAAAAAAGCTTTTTTAGGTAAATATACTTTTCCTATATTTTTCATTTTTTGTTTGCCTTTTTTTTGTTTAGCCAAAAGTTTTTTTTTTCGACTAACATCACCGCCATAACATTTATCAATTACATTTTTTCTATGAGATTTTATCGTTTCACGCGCTATAACTTTTTTACCTATAGCTGCTTGAATTATAATTTCAAACATTTGTTTGGGGATTAATTCTTTTAATTTTTGGCAAATTAATCTCCCTTTTTTATAAATATTATCTTCATGTGCGATAAAAGATAAAGTATCTACTTTTTCTGAGTTTAATAAAATATCTACTTTTTTTAATTTACTGGGATAATATTTGTCCATTTGATATTCAAAATGAGCATAACCTTTTGTAGCCGATTTTAATTGATCAAAATAATTATAAATAATTTCGGAAAAAGGTAATAAATATTGTATTAATGCCCTATTTTTGGTTAAATATTTTAAATCTTGCAACTGCCCTCTTTTATTTTGGGAAATTTTCATAACAGAACCTATATATTGTTCAGGGCAAGTGATAAAGGCCTTAATATAAGGTTCTTCAATTTTATCTATGGATTGGTTATTTGGCCATTTAGCAATATTATCGATAATAATTTTTTGGTTTGAATTTTTAAAAATATGAAAAATAACCGAAGGAGCAGTTGTGATTACATCAATATCAAATTCCCTAATTATTCTTTCTTGCGTAATTTCCATATGCAAAAGTCCTAAAAAACCCACACGAAATCCTATTCCTAAAATATTTGAAGTTTCTTTTTCATAAACTAATGATGAATCGTTTAATTTTAATTTCTGTAAAGCTTCTTTTAGATTTATGTATTTACTATTTTCTACAGGAAATAAACCACAAAAAACTACTGGATTTACCTGACGATAACCAGGTAAAGGAGCGACTACTTTGTGATCATAATTCAAAGTAATGGTATCTCCTACTCTTACATCATTAATATTTTTAATAAAAGCAGTTATATAACCAACATCACCAGCAGCTAAAAAATCTTTCTTCATTGGTTTAGGATTTAAGATTCCTACTTCAATCACATCATAAACAGCTTGACTTGCTATAAAACGAACTTTATCACCTTTACGTAAAATACCGTTAAAAATTCTAATCGAGGGAATAACACCTTTATAAGTATCAAAAAAAGAATCAAAAATTAAAGCTTGAAGAGGGGCTTTAGCATCTCCTTGTGGAGGTTTAATATCTGTAATAATACGTTCTAAAATTTCTGTTATTCCTAATCCTGTTTTACCACTTGCTAAAATAATTTTTTTCGGATCAAAACCAAAAATTTCTTGCATTTCTTTTTTATTTTGATCAATATTAGCATTTGGCATTTCTACTTTATTTAAAATAGGGATAATATCTAATTTATTTTCTAAAGCTAAATAAACATTAGATAATGTTTGTGCTTGAATACCTTGAGTCGCATCGACAACTAATAAGGCTCCTTCGCAAGCTGCCAAAGAGCGAGAAACTTCGTAATTAAAATCAATATGTCCAGGGGTATCAATTAAATGCATAATATATTCTTCTTGGTTATTTGACTTATAAAGAATTTCTACTGCATTTAGTTTAATAGTAATTCCTCTTTCTCGTTCTAATTCCATAGAATCTAAAATTTGCGATTTCATTTCTCTTTTAGAAATTGTATTAGTAATTTCTAAGATACGATCAGCTAAAGTTGATTTGCCATGATCAATATGTGCAATAATAGCAAAATTACGTATTTTTTTCTTTTTTTGATTGATTATATCTAAATTCATATTCGTACCTTAAAAATATTTATCTACTTTCACTAATTTTTTTATTTTATAAGGAAATAATTTGATTAAAATGATCAATTTTGCTTTAATTTATAATTAATATATTTTTATTTAATGGAATTTTTTTGTAATTGTTTAAACAAAGATAAATAATTTTTGTATCTTATTTCTAAAATTAAACCTTTTTGATAAGCTTCTTTTATTTTACAGTTTTTTTCTTTGATATGTACACAACTATGACCAAAAAAACATTGTTTAGCGAAAATTTGAAAATCATGATAAAAATTTTTGATTTCTTCGGCAGCAATATTAGAAATATCTAATTTAGAAAAACCAGGAGTATCAGCGATATATCCATTGTGGAAAAAATATAACTTAGAATTTTTGGTAGTATGTTTACCTCTATTAAGAGATAAAGAAATTTCTTGTGTTTTTAAATTCAAAGAAATTAATGTGTTTAGTAAAGTAGATTTTCCTACTCCTGTTTGGCCAGCTAAAATAGTTATTTTTTCTTTCAATAAAGAATACAAAGGTTCTAAACTATTCTTTTGTTTGCTATTTACATAGAAAGTAAAATAAAATTTTTCATAATACGCAAGTTTTGTTTTCAAAATTTTAAACTGTTCTTTAGTGACTAAATCCAATTTAGTAAAAATTAAAATAATATTTAAACTAAATTTATGCAAAACAATTAGAAATTTATCTAATAATTTAAAATTTAATTGTGGTTGAATTAAAGAAAAAACTAAAAAAACTTGATCTATATTTGCAATATTTGGTCTTTTTAATTCATTTTTTCTTGGTAAAATTTTATCAATATAAAAATTGTTATTTTTTATTTTATAAGAAACTACATCGCCTATTTTAATTTTGCCATATTCATTAGAATTTAAAATATTTTTTTGATAAGAAAAATATTTCATTTTTCCTCGTTGATAAGCGTAAATTTTTTGTTTATTATCTATATCAATAAGTAAATATTTAGTAACTAAAAATTCAATGACAATACCCTTATTTGGCAAAATATGTTTTTTACTCCTCTATTTTTATTTCTTATCTTATTTTTGCTTGATATTTATTTTTCAATTTTTCTTCGATTTTTTTCATTATTTCAGAAACTTTTTCTTTTGTTAAATTTTGATGCAAGTCATTAAAAGTAAATCTAAAAGATAAAGAATAAAGATGCGGCGATAATTGATTATTTTGATAAAGATCAGATAATTGTAATTCAATAATATTATCATTCATAAATTTTTGTAAAGTTTGTTGTATTTCTTGAAAATTATATTTTCTATGAATCAAAAAACTTAGATCTCTAACGACAGATGGAAATTTCGGAATTTCTTGGAACTTTATATTTTTATTTTGTTGTTTTAAAATCTTTTCTAAAATAATTTCTAAAACAAAGCAAGTTTTTAAATGATATTTATTATTCAATGATGGATGAATCGTTCCGATAAAACCAATTATTTGATTGTCCCAATAAATATTAGCTTGTTGTCCAGGATGAAGTATTTGGTATTTAGACGTTTTAGATAAATATAAATTAACATTAAAAAAATGCGCAATACGTTCTAAAAAACCTTTTAACAAAAAAAAGGAACTATCGATATGATTATCTTTGAACCAATCTGATTTAATATAACTACCGCTTAAACCTAAAGATAAATGCAGTTCTTCTTTTTGTGGAGGATAATAAACTTTAGCTACTTCAAAAAAAATATTATTTAAATTATGATGTTTTTGATTATAATGTAAAACTTCAATCAAATGGCTTACCAAATTAGTTCTCAAAATTTGACGTTCATATGAAATAGGGTTTATAATACTAATATAATCATTATCAGGTAATAAATTTAAATGTTGTACGTTGGTCAAACTATAAGTAATAATTTCATAAAATCCCATATCAACTAAAAGTTGTTTTAAATTTCTTATTTTTTTTTGTTCTGAATTATCAAAATTATTTTTTATTTCTTTGTGTTGACAAATAGAGTTAGGAATACGATCATAACCTTGAATACGTGTTAAATCAGATATGACATCTTCTAATATATTTATATCATATCTTCTCGAAGGTGCGATTACTTGTAAAAATCCATTAGAAATTTTTTTAATTTGATAATCTAATTTGGTCAAGATATCGATGATTTCTTTTTCTGTGAACCAAATTCCTATTTTAGAATAAACTAAATCTAAAGATAAAGTTATTTTATTATTTTGATATTGTTGCACTTGTTTTGATATAATGTTGTTAACAATAGTTTTAGGGTATAATTTTTTGATTAAATGTATAGTTTGTTTTAAAGCTAAGTAAATTAAAGATTGATCGACTCCACGACTCAAACGTAAAGTTTTTTCATTTTTAATATTTAACCTTTTGCTTGTTTGGAATATATTACTATTTTTAAAATAACCTACTGTTAAAATAATATCATTAATTTGTTTATTTTGTTTTAATTGATATTTTTGATGCGTTGCTATTCCTGCAATAGATACAATATCTTGATTATTAGTTATAATTAAATCTTTTTCTTGTAAACAAATAATTTTTTCTTTTGTTAAATTAAACTTTTCATTTTGTTTTTCTACATTTCTAATTTGGATTTGGTTTTTTCGAAAAACTGATGCTTCAAATACATCTAAAACTATTCCGTATTCGATTAAAATTAAATTTAAAATATCTTGAATATTATTAACAGGTTCGATATTATTTTTTATTAAAATATTTCTTAACCATAAAGGAGAAGTTTGAATAGATACATTTTCCAAATATCCTACATGAAATTCAAAACAATGGGGACTTAAAATCTCAATATTAAAAAATTTAGGTTTTTTTGTTAAAACAATATTCGGAATTAAAGGCATTTGAAAATGTACTTTTTCGCTAGATAGAACTGCTTTTAAATCCTGCGCAAAACCTATATGCGATAAATAATCTGCTCTTTCTGGTGTTAATGATAATTCTAAAATAAAACCTTTTAAAGCTAAATGTTCTAAAGCGTATTTACCTATAGATACATCATCTTCGAGATATAAAATGCCTTCTTTTTCTTCTTTAGTTAAAAATAAATAATCCAAACCTAATTCTTTGGCCGAACATAACATCCCTTCGGATTTGATACCTGCAATATTTTTTTCTCCAATATTTTTATTAATAACGTCCAAATAAGAACCATCAACCGCAACTATAACTTTTTTATGACATTTTAAATTTTTAGCATTACAAACAATAGATAAAATTTTTGAACCTATATTAACTTGTACAGAAAACAATTTATCACAATAATCTATTTTATCTATTTTAATAATTTGGCCTATAATTAAGTTTTTACTTTGATTTATATATTCTATTCTTTTGACTTCCATCATATGATTATTAATTAATGATTGAAAATCATCTAAATTATCCACTTTTATAGACAGATATTTGTTTAAAATATATTCGTTAATTATCATTTGTATTTATAACCTTTTTATCATTTAGAAATTTTTTTGCAATTTGATTTATTATTTAACAAATTGATTTAAAAAACGAACATCATTATTATAAAAATATCTAATATCTTTAATACCATACTTTAACATTGCAATACGTTCAATACCTAAACCCATAGCTAATCCGCTTCTTTCTTTTGGATCGAAACCTCCATTAATTAAAACTTGAGGATGAATGAGACCAGCACCTAAAACTTCTAAATAATCAACTTTATTACTTTTTTGATTCTCAAAAACTAAATCTACTTCTAAACTTGGTTTGGTAAAAGGGAAATAAGAAGGACGAAACCTTAATTTTTGTTTGTTTCCAAATAAATATTGCATAAAATTAACAATTATTTCTTTCAAATTTATCAGATTAATGTTACGATCCACAATAAAACATTCTAATTGAGTAAATTGATGACTATGTGTATCATCATCTTTATCTCGACGATAAACTTTACCTGAAGAAATGATTTTTAAAGGTTGATTTTTTAATTTATGATTTAACATAGCTTTAATTTGAACTGAAGATGTATGTGTTCTTAAAAGATTTTGTCGACTAAAATAAAAAGAATCTTGCATATCTCTTGCTGGATGATTTTTATCAATATTCAACATCTCGAAATTATATAAATCATTTACTAATTCTGTATCATTGTAAATAGAAAAACCTAATCCTAAGAAAAAATCTTCGATTTGATTGATTATTTGATTTAAGGGATGTATACATCCTTTTGGTAATCGTAAAGATGGCAACGTAACATCTATATCTTCGTTTTTTATTTTGTTTTCTAATAACAATTGTTCTAATAAAAATTTTTTATTTTCGATTATTTTAATAATTTTTTGTTTAAATAAATTAATATTTTGACTTATTACTTTACTTTGTGATGGTTTTAAATTTAATTTTTTTAATTTTTTGAATAAATCATTAATAATACCATTACGCCCAAGATAAGTAATTTCTAATTTTATTAGATCATTAATTTGATTTATTTCTTTTAAATTAGCTAAAAAATCAGATTCTAAATTTTCTAATGTAGCTTTTATATTATTTGTTTCCATATCGATATATTTTTATTATTATTGTTTCCTTATTTTTATTTTTAATATGTATATTATGATTTTCTGTATTTTTTCGAAATATTTCTTTTAGTTAGTAAAACAAAAATATCCAATTATATTATTTCTGTTTTTTTTACAAAACAAAATAAGATCCTTACACTTTCAAAAATAAAAATAAGTTTATCTAAGTTTGTTTTCGACACCTTTGATCAAATTTATTATATTATTGCGGTGTTTTATAAAAATAATAATAGTCATAACAAAAATGACTATTAATTCATTAGGCGAAAGAGTAAATAAAGATTTTGGGCTCAAAAGGTACCATATTATTAAAAAAATGTTGACTAATAAAGTAGCTATTAAAGAAGCTAACGAAGCATAACCTTTCCATAAAAAAAAGATAATAAAAAATAAAATACCTAATGGACCAATAATAGGATTAATGGCTGTAATTACACCTACGGAAGTTGCAATAGCTTTCCCCCCTTTGAACTTATGAAAAATAGAAAAAATATGACCCAAAATAGGAGCTATAATAAAAAATATACGATATTTTTTTATATCCAATGTTGAAAAAAAACTTAAATCTAGTATCAATATAGATAAAAAACCTTTTAAAAAATCTAAAATAAAAATAAGCAAACCATATTTCCAACCTAAAATACGTATAGCATTGGATGTTCCGATATTACGAGAACCCTTTAAGCGTAAATCTATTTTTTTAAAATGTTTTCCTATTAATAAACCAAAAGGAATAGAACCAAAAAGATAAACTAAAAATACCACAATAAAAATTTTGACATTATGATAATTTATTACATTTTCCATGATGTTCAATAAAAAATTAATACCTTTTCTATTTTTTCACTTTGTTTTTTTTATTTTATTCTGAAAATTATTTTTTATTAAATTAAAATAAAAATAAAATGTTTTTTGCAACAATTATAACACATAAATATTGAAAAAATTTCTTTTACTTAAATATTATATATAACATATTAATATTCGCTGCTTTTACTATTTAAAATTTGTTTAATGAGGTTTTATTCTCGATATTTAACTAATAATCTGATTTATATTTGTTACTACTATAAGAGACAAAGAAATAAAATCAATCCAAAAATTATTAAATAAAATTATAAAACTGAATTAATTTGATTAGTAACTTTTTGATTAATTTGTTGAGTTTTGTATGTTTTGAAATCTTCAAATAAGATAGGTGAATGAATAAAAATTTCTACTTTCTTTTTTCTAAACCAACATTTTCCTCTCATATCACAAACTCCTTTTAAGGTAATCGGAAGGATATTCGATTTACTTTTTAAAGATATTTGAAAAGAACCATCTAAGGAATTAGTAATTTTATCAGTATCTTTAGTTATAATACCACCTTCGTGAAAAATTAAAAATACTAAGTTTTTTTCAATTTTAGAAATCATTGTAAGACAGTTTTTTACTGTTTCTCTATTGTTGCCTCTTACAATTTTAATACAATCTGTAGCATTAAAACAAAAACTTAAAAAAAAACCTTTTATACCTTTATATAATTCATCTTTAGGAGTGAAAGAAAGAGTACGAGGAAATATAGAAGCAATTATAAAAGGATCAAAATTAGTTTTATGATTAGCATAAATTACTAATCTACCAGTTTTCGGGATTAATTGTGCATTATGTACTTTAATTTTGATACGAAAAAACTTAATTATTAGTTTTGAAATACTTGTTATTACTTTATGTTTTAAATAATGATTTGGTTTAAATTTTTTAATAATAACCATACAAAACAAAAGTATTATAAAAATTAATAACCAAGCTAATATCATGCTAAGAAAAAAACTTATAAATATATATAATATGATAAGCAATTTTGATGACGTATAACAAATTGATAAATATGTAAATAAATACCAAAATATAAAAAAAGATGTATAAAATACTAAATTAAACATAATTTTTTTCTTTAATTTTTTGATAAGTTACAAAAATTAATTTATTTTCCACTTTCTTCTCTTTTATTTTATAATGGGAATAAATAAAATATGGAAAGAAACAATCTCCTTCATATCTGGCTAAAATATGAGTTAAATACATTATTTCAACATAAGGAATTGCTTGATGAAAAATCATCCCTCCTCCTATGACAAAAATTTCTTCTTTGCATTTTCTATATTGTTGTAAAAAATATTTAAGTTCTGGAATAATTATAATATTTTTATGGAATAATTTATTTTGAGAACTACAAGCCACATATATATTTTTAAATGAAAAAGGTTTAGAACCATAATATTTGGTTAAAGATAGGTAAGTTTTATATCCCATTATAACATTTTTTTGAAATGTTTTTTTTTTAAAAAATAATAAATCTTCTTTAAAATGCCAGGGTAATTTATTTTTGATACCTATTACAAAATTTGCATCGATAGCTGCAATTAAATTAATCATACAGCAACATCACCTTTTAAAAAACCATGTGAAATATAATTTTTTAATTTAAAATCTTTAAATGTAAAATCTTCTATATTACGAATAAGAGGATTTAATAACATTTTGGGCAAAGGAAAAGTTGAACGTTTTAGTTGAATTTTTATTTGTTCTACATGATTTATATAAATATGAGCATCGCCTAAAGTATGAATAAATTCGTATGGTTGGAAATTAGTAACCTGTGCAACCATCATTAATAATAAAGAATAAGAAGCAATGTTAAAAGGAATCCCTAAAAAAACATCTCCACTTCTTTGATATAATTGTAAAGAAATTTTTTTGTCTTGTACATAAAATTGCATTAAAATATGACAAGGTGGTAAAATCATTTCATTTATCATTATAGGATTCCATGCGGAAATAATAAGACGTCTAGAATTATGATTATTTTTAATTTGATCAATGGTTTGTTTTAATTGATCAATTCCTAAAAAATTACGCCATTGTTCTCCATAAATAGGACCTAAATTACCATGTTTTTGAGCGAAAACATTATCTGTTTTAATTTTTTGAATAAATTGTGATAAATTTTCACCTTTGAAAAACTTTGATTGACGATATTTTTGATATGGCCATTCGTTCCAAATATTAACATTATTCAAAACTAAATAACGAATATTTGTATCTCCTTTGATAAACCATAATAATTCATGAATAATAGCTTTGAAATTTATTTTTTTTATTGTTAGCAATGGAAAACCATCATTTAAATTAAATCTCATTTGGTATCCAAAAATGCTTTTTGTGATTATTTTTGTACGATTTTCCCGTATCATACCTTTTTTTAATATATAATTACATAATTCTAAATACTGTTGCATTATACTAATTACTCTTCTCATATTATATTAAATAGCATTTTATTGTAAAATAAATTTGGAATTATTTCAGATAAATTTTCATTTTTATAAAAAAATAAAAAAATATAATGATTTGTTGATTTTTTTATAAAAATGAAACAAATAATGGCGGAGGAAAAGGGATTCGAACCCTTGCATCTTTTCAGAACTACATGCTTTCCAAGCATGCCTCTTTAACCACTTGAGTATTCCTCCTAACTAAGTGTAAAAAAAGAAAAACAAAATTAAGATTTTGAAATTATATTTTTAAGATGAAAAACTTTTTTCGCTATCATAATTTCTTCATTTGTGGGTATTACCATTATCTTTGCTGCAGATTTATTTGTTGAAATTATACACTCACCTTTTGATTCATTTAATTGCGTATCCAAAATAAAATTTAAACATTTTAAACGTTTTACTACTTCTTTACGAAAAAAAACAGAATTTTCCCCTATTCCTCCTGTAAAAATTAAAGCATCTATTCCTTTTAGCAAAACATAATAACTAGCGATATAATCAACAATTCTTTTAATTTGAATATCGAAAGCTAAAATTGATCTTTCATGATTTTTCATTAACATTTCTTCTAAATCACGGCCATCATTAGAAATGCCAGAAATACCTAATAAACCAGATTTTGTATTTAAATCACTTAATACATCTTTGAATGTTTTATTTTCTTTTTCTGCAATAAAAGAAATAATAGTAGGATCGATATTACCGCTACGCGTTCCCATAGGCACTCCTTCTAAAGGTGTAAAACCCATAGAAGTATCTATAGAGTGGCCATTTTCGATAGCTGCGATAGAAACACCGTTGCCAACATGACAAATAATCATTTTGGCATTCTTTTTGTTCAAAAGTTGCTCACTTTTTTGAGAAACATATTCATAAGATATACCATGAAAACCATATTTTCTAATTTTGTATTTTGTATACCATTCATAAGGTATTGCATATAAAAAATTTTGTTGCGGAATATTTTGATGAAAAGTGGTATCAAAAACTCCTACTTGAAAAACTGTCGGTAAAATTTTTTTAAAAGATGTGATTCCTAATAGATTATTAGGATTGTGTAACGGCGCTAATTGGTTCAAAGTTTCAATTTTTTTAATACTTTCAACTGTTAAAATAACTGGAGATGTAAATAATTCCCCACCTTGTACAATCCTATGACCTATACCCTCGATTTCTGCGAAATTTTTCACAATTTGTTCTTCAATAAAAGTATTTAATAATAATTTAATTGCTTTTTGGTGATTTTCAATTTCAATAATTTGAGTTTTTTTTTGTTTTAATTTTTTGATAGTAAAAATAGATTTTTGTGAACCAATTTTTTCAATTAAACCACTACAAATTTCTTCCTCCGAAGGCATATTAAATAATTTAAATTTTAAACTAGAACTTCCTGCATTAACTGACATAATTTTCATAAGTAATAAATTCTCCTAATAACTTTTCTACAGTTTTATTTCAGTACCCATATCATACCATATATAATTGTTTTAAGATACTTTAAACATTTTTGCTAAAAAATAATTTTTTTTATGTTTACAATTGCGTAAATTATTTTTTTCTAGATATAACAGATATAATTAAGTTGAGTGAAATACAAAATTATAATTATAATTTTATGTATAAATGGCAATTAGAAAGCAGAGCAAAAAGTTTGAATTCGCAAAATAATTCGAATAGATCACTTATATATACGCAAAATAAAAAATTTTCTGTTTTTAGTTATATTTTATTAACTTGTTCTATTGTGAATTTTCTTTTAGGTTTACTTAATAGTTATTACACACAAAAAGGTTTTTATGATTTTTTTTCTTTTACGCAACAAAGTAATTTGTTTATTTTATTAGTTATGATATTTTTTTTTACATCTTTTAAAAATACTAAGATTTATAATTTATTTATTTTTATTTCTGTAGTTAATGTTTTATTCAATACCTTGATTTTACGAAATATATTATATGAAAGTTCGAGGATATTTTTTTATAATGATGGTCTTTTAAAAAGATATATCGGATTAACAAGTAACTTTTTAGCGTATATTTTTATGCCTTTAGTTTTTTTCTTTTTTTGTTTAAAATATAATAATTTTTCGACTGAATTTTTTAATTATCATAAATTATATTTTGTAAATATGACAAAAAAGACCATAATGTCTTTAATTTATTTTCTATTTTATTTTTTAATAGATTTTATTTTATTAAAAATTTTTTTTGATTCCTCTTGGATTGTTGTTAGAACATATTCTATATATCATAATAATACGGAATATTATTTAATACTTTTAATCAAAACAATTTTATCTTTTATTTTAATTAACTATATTGTTATTTATTTTTTCCAAATTAAGATCAAGAAAATTCGTCATTTTTTATTTTTAGTTTTTTGTTTGTTTTTTATTTTTTCCATGATAACTGCTACTAAAAGTAATTTTTTACATGCTAAAAAATTTTTTAGTAATGAAAAAATGGGATCATTATTATGGCCAGAATCTTTAGATATTGCTGAAGAATTAAGTAATAATGTTACTGATAAAAATAAATTAGAATTAGCAAATAATCAATGGAAAATCATAGAATTAGGAGCTGGCACTGGTAATATTACTAGTTTTTTAGTGGAAAAATATGGCATAGATAATATAATAGCTATAGAATTTGATGCTGAAATGTGCACATCTTTGAGGAATAAATTTCCTAATTTAAAAGTTATAAATGGAGATGCAACTAATTTAATTAATTTATTAACTCAGAATAAAGTAAACTTAACCAAAATCATTGGTATTATTTCTACTTTACCTTTAAGTATCTTCTCAGAAAAAGATTTTAATATTTTCGAAAAAAATTTACAAAGTATTATGCAAGAAAAATCAGTTTCCCAAGATGTTAAATTTAAAGAATATCGATTTTCAATTTTTTTGAAAAAAACAAAAATGCATAATATTTTAGAAACTTACTCAAAAACTAATATTAAATGTTGTTTCAATAATTGGATCTGTCCAACATTAATATATAGTTTTGAAAAAAATTAATTCTCGTTTTGTTATTATTATTAAATTTATCCAATTTATTAATGTAGCAAATTATTACTTATAATGAAAAATTTAATTTTTTTAATTTACTAATTCAATTAAATAAATATTTTTATTTTTTATAAAAATTTTAAAAAATAAAAAAATTATATGTAATATGTATTTTTCAATATTAAAATTTACAATTCTATCGAAATAATTATATTTTTTTGATTTGTTATTTTTTTATTTTTAGCCATCGATGTATTAATGTATCATAATCATAAAAAATAATTAGATTTTTTTATTTACTTAAATTCTATATAATATTTATATTAATATATAATAACGAAAGGTTTAAAATAAAAAGCTCATTTTTTATGAAAAATAATCTATTATTATCTAATTCAACATGGCGAAATTTAATTTTTATAGCAATTCCTATTATGTTATATTTACAATTTATGCATTTAGGATCAGCTATAGATTATTATATTATAGGTTCTAAAGTTAATAGTACTCATAATATTATCGCAGCTATTACATACTTAAAACAAATTAAAAAAATACTTTCTAGCATTGCCATGGCTTTAAGTAGCGCAGGTATTGTTTTAGTAACGAGCGAATATAAATCAAAAAATCAAACCAAAGCACGACAATACGCTGCTTTATCTTTTTTATTATCTTTAATAATATCTATTATTTTAGTTTTGATTTTTTATTTGTGTACATGGTTACCCGAAGGTTTTGATTTTTGTTTAAAAAAAACGGAACGTAGCGATGGAGGTTTAGAATATTACAATTTATCTTTATTAACTTTTATTTTTATTACTATTAATATGGTTTTTTTTAGTTTAGAAAGAATTAAAAATAAAACGAAATTTATTTTATTTTTAAATATAACGAATATTTTGATCAGAATATTTTTATCTTTTGTTTGTAAATTTCTTTTCAAAGAAACAGTAAGTTTAATTCATTTAGCTTATGCTGATTTACTTGCTAATTTATTTATTTCTTTGGTAGCGATTTATTTTATGTTTTTTAATAAAAAAAATGAATTTAAATTTCAATTTAAAGGATTGATTTTATCAAAACAAATTGCAATCAAAATGCTTAAATTATCATCTATCTTAGTGCTTGGGAATTCTTCTTATGTTATAGGTAAACATTTAATTAATAATATGATAATAGATTTATATCAAGAACAAGGCAGAATGGTTTTAGCTATGTCAGGTTTAGCTGCAGTGGTTAATGGTATATTTTATGTAATAAGCCAATCTTTTGAAGATGCGCAAATATCAATGATTTCTCAAAATTTAGCCATAGGTAAACATGGAAAACTAAATTTTAAGATTTTTAAAAATACTTTATGGATTACTTTTATTATAGGTATTTTTGGTATTTTTTTAAATATTTTTATGGGTCGAAAATTACTGCAATTAATAAAACCAGACATAAATGTTAACAAAGAAGAATTAAGATATTTTCAAATAGTTTTAAACTTTGAACAATTTTCTTTATTTACTTCTATTTGGGCTTCTTTAATTATGGGATATATATTTGCTCATACTCATAAAGCAAATATTTTTCTTTTTTTAAATATGTTACGTATATTAATAAGAATTTTTTTAATACGTTTTTTATGGTGGAATCAAAAGATATTAAGTATTTATATTCAATACGGATTAAGTACTTTGTTTAGTAATATAATTATTTTGATATTAGCAATTGTAATGTTATTTAAATTTGTAAATAAAATGTCAAAAGTATCTTGTTTCTCTGAAAAATAAAAAATATTTTTCATTAATTAATATTAAATTAAAAATTTTAGTTGAAAGACATATACATATATCACATAAGATATAAAATAATATCCCAAATTATGAAATATCAAATTCTACTATTTATTAAAAAAACATAATAAAATAAGGATTGAATAAAATATACATGAATATCAAATTCAATATCAATGGAGCTAAAGATTTTATTAATTGGCATATCGAAAGCGAACGTAAAGTTGCTCAAATAGAACGACTTCATAATATATTACATTATGATCAAGAATTAAAAAAAAATTTTTTAGGTTGGATTGATTTACCTTTTTTTCATGACACAGAAGAAATCAATCGAATGAAACAAATAAAAGCGATAAATAATAATTTAGATATTTTAGTAGTTATTGGCATAGGTGGTTCTTATATAGGGATTAAATCTGGTATTGAATTTATTAAAATACCTTTTGTTAAAAACAAAATACAAATTATTTTTGCAGGTCATCAAGTTTCAGGAAAATATTTAACAAATTTAATTCAATATTTAAAAAATAAAAAATGGTGTATTAATATTATTTCAAAATCAGGTACTACTTTAGAACCGTTATTAGCTTTTAGAATTTTAAAAAAAGAAATTGAGCTTAAATACGGAAAAGACAAAGCTAAAAACAAAATTTTTGTAACTACAGAAAATAAAAAAAATCTTTTATCACAAATAGCTTATAAAGAAGGTTATACAATATTTAAAATTCCTTCATCTATTGGAGGTCGTTTTAGTATTTTGACAGTTGTTGGCTTATTTCCTTTTATATTATCAGGTTTAAATATAGATTTAATGTTAAAAGGTGCACGAAAAGCTTTTGAAGATACTTTTAGTGCAAATCTACAAAATAATTTCGCATATCAATATGCTTTAATAAGATATTTATTGCATACTAAACTAAATAAAAAAATAGAAATTTTAGTTACTTATGAACCACATTTAATATCTTTTGCTGAATGGTGGAAACAATTATTCGCCGAATCAGAAGGAAAAGAAAATAAAGGACTTTTTGTAACTTCAGTTAATAATTCAACAGATTTACATTCTTTAGGACAATTTATACAAGAAGGTTCGAAAATTATGTTTGAAACTATTTTAAATATAAATGATACGAAAGATGATATTTTAATACCTTATGTCCAAAATGAATTAGATAATTTAAATTATTTGTCTGGTATTTCTTTTTCACAAATAAATAAAAAAATTTTAAAAGCTGTTAAACAAGCGCATATCGAAGCAAGTGTTCCTAATATTGAAATAATTATAGATAATTTTAATGAATATAGTTTTGGTTATTTAGTTTATTTTTTTGAAAAAGCATGCGCTATGTCTGGGTTATTATTAGACATTAATCCTTTTAATCAACCAGGAGTAGAAATATATAAACAAAAAATGTTATCTCTTTTAAAAAATAGATAAAATTTACATTTTTTAATTATAGATGATAGTAATATAGGTTTGATTACAAACAAAAATAAAACCAAAATAATTTCTTTTTTTTACAAAGAAAATAATTTGGTTTTTTAATTATATCTTTCGATTTAATTATTTTGTTTTTGCATTTTTGTTTTTTCATTAAGAAAAATAATTATTTGTTTTAATTTTTTACTATTTTTGTAAAAAAGAGAAGATACATAAATAATTGTTATAATAAAATTAAAACTTAACACAATGCAAAAAATATATAAATAATTAGTAATCTGTTTTTGTTTTTCCCAAATTAGAGAAATTTTTTTATTATAATGTGTACTACTTTCCTTATTTTCGAAAATATATGAACATAACTTTTGTAATTTATATTTTACGTTTTGATATTTTTCTAAAGCATCTTCGAAATGCAGTTTAGCTGTATCATATTTCTTTTGTTTTTCTATATCGCTTGTTTGTGTTTCTGCATCATTTAAACAATTAATTCCTTTATTATATAAATTTAAAGAAGAATTTTGTTCATTATTTAAAATTTCTTGTTCTATTTCTGTGTTTAATGTTGTTATTAATGAATCGCGTAAAAAGTTACGTAAAGGTGATAAAATGCTAAATAATGTCTGAATGTTTTCTTTTTCTATATTGAACAATAATTGATTTAATTTAGCATTATATTTTTTTATTTGTGTAATTTTTTCTTCATATTGTTGTATGCAATTTTTAAAATTATTTATAATTTCGTTTTTTTTGTTTTTTTGTTCGGTTTGTGATGTATTTTTTAAAGATTCTGATTCTTTAACATTTTCTAAAAATTTCTTTTCAATATCGGAAACATCGGGCATTGTTGGTATTTGTAATTTTGTATTTTCTGATAATTTATTATCGAATATATTATTTTTTTGATTAATTTTTTGAGATATGTTAAATTCACTATCAAAAATTTTTTTTTTGTTTTCTATTTCTATTCTTAATTGATATGATTGTGTATTAAATTGATCATCTATTTGATTTGCATTTATAACTAAAAATAATAATTTATAGTAAAAAGAAAAATATAGTAAAAAAAGAAAAATACTTGATATTAATAAAAAAAATTTATTTTTTTGATTATTCTTGATTTTTTTATTTAAAAAAATATTTTGGTTTTCTCATTTCTAGTAGATTTTATTTAATTTTTTGAATAATAATATTTAATTTTAATTTTTAAAAAGGATAATGTTTTTTTTTAATTTATTAATTTTTTATTAATTTTTATTATATTTAGATAATTTTTTTATTTAAAAAATAAAAAAAATATCCGTTCGAATTATAACACATAGTCAAATAAATTAACAAAATAATAAAAAAAGTTAGTTCGTGCTTAATCCTTAAACTCCACTGAACATAATGAATAGATTATAATGTCATCATAAATAAAAAAAGATAAAAAAATGAAATAAAAAAACCAATTTTGAAGTTGGTCTTTTTTTTTTAAAAATAATTGCACTGTTTTTTTGTACATATTGTTTTAATTTTTAAATAAATCTTTTAGACTAAAATAATCCTACTAACACTAACTAAAGATTTTTTTCTCTTGTTACTTTAATTTAGCGCTATCATCTTACAGCGAAATTTTTACAATAAAACCTTTATCATTTTCTTTGATATGATGATATATAATAGGAAAAAAGACCATATAATCAAATTCCTAATCTCTGTGATTTTATTAAAGATTTTTGTTTCAAGAGTAAAATTTAATTTGACTATAAAAAATAATTTTATTTAATATTAAGTGGTTTAATTCGATTTTTTCGCTAATATAATTAGCTACATCGAAAATATTAATTTCTTTGTCTTGATTTTTCATTAATAAATCATTCGTCTTTAAACTATAAAAGACCCTTTCGAGGGTCTTTTATAGTTTAAAGAAAAAGTTATTTTTATGTTGATAATATTTTAGTTATTATCGTCATTTAAATTTTTTAAAAGAGTTTGACAAGTTTTTAATTGTTCTTTTTGATTCTCAATTAATCGGGTGTAATTGTATTTTAATATTAAAAGATCATTTTTTCTATCATCGTTATTCAATAATTCTTGTATTTCTTTATCTATTTGTGTTTTTTTCGCTGCATTTTCGAAAATTTTGTTTTTTAAATCAATTATCATTTCCTCGATAGTTAGATTATTGGAACTTGAACCCTGATTACTTGTTTCAGGATTATTCGGATTCATCGCCATGACTGGATTAATATTTATCATGAAAAATATTGTTAAAAAACTAATGAAAAATAATGGTAAAAAATATAATTTATTTTTTACTTGTATCATTTAAATTATTACTCCTTTATATAGTTTATCTATCCCTCAGCTGAGGTAATATTATATAAGGAGTGGAGAAGATGATTATCCGAAATTAAATTTTTATAGTCTTTTTCTAAATCTTTTTGAAAATATCCGATTCTTGATAACATTTCTTGGTATTTTTTTTGGAATGTTTCTAAGTTAGTGATATCAATCTTAATTTTACCGATTTTTTTAATTATTTCAGTTATTTTCTTTTGTAGTTTGTTAATCTCTAATTGTAATCTTATTTCTTCGTTTTTATTTGGAGCTTGAGGATTTTCAATGTCAATATTATTAAACCTTTCAAACACACTTGCATAACTTGTTAAAATTTGACCAAGTTGATATTTAAGTTTTACAATTTCGCTTTTTATTTTTTCGTATCGTTCTAGTGCTTTTTTTTCTGTTTGTAATTTTTCTATTTTAAGTGGAATAAAAGCTAATTCAGATTTATATTTATGAAATTCTTTTTCCAAAGTTTCTTCTTTTGAAACGCTTTTTGAATATTTAAAAATGCGTTCATAATCATTTTTTATCTCAACAACTTTTTCTCTCTCGGATAAATTATCAAATAATAAAGAAGGGTTATCGTGTTCACCGAAATAATAATTAGATACAATAAAATCAGTAATTTGTTTGAATCGTTCGCGAATAATTGGAATTTTAGTTTTGAAGATATTCTCAACATTTTCACGTTTAGATCCTAAAGAATTTGGTGTTACTTTCTTTGTTATAATTTTTTCAGGAGATAATGATGTTGCTTCTTGTTTAATATCATAAAAACTAGAATAAAAACTGAAAAAAATTACGAAACCTAAAAGAGAAAAGATAACAATAATGATTAAAATATTTATGATGAAAATATTTATATGCATGAACTTGATAACCTTTCTGCTAATAGTGATGATATTACTAAAAATAGCAATTAGAATATATCACTATTATACAATTTTAAAAATTAAATATAAAATAAAAAATTTTAATTACTAACTATTACAATTTCAGGAAGTTCGCCAATACATTTGACTTTAAGACATTCTTGCGCACGAGTGTAATTTGGATTTTTTATCTTAATTTTTTCGAAATAAGAAGTCGTTATTAGAAATACATGCACTGTTTCTTTTTTTTAGACATTTTTTGATTGAAAAAGTACTCTTTAAGACTTAACATTAAGTGAATAATTCCCTATCTTTTCAAACTAACAAAGGTTTTATAACATGAAAAAAAGTGTCTAA
>JAUZLI010000023.1:0-1058 GCA_032884955.1 Candidatus Phytoplasma vignae | reverse complement strand
CAATTAAGAAAAAGATTAGCCGCTTTAAACCAAGAAAGTCAACAAGCAACCGATGAAACCATCAAAGCTTGTTTCCAAGTAGAAAAAGAAGCCATCATGGCCCAATTAGAACCATGGCAATAATGTTGGATCATGGATCACCAAATCAAATGGTTTTGTGTTGGTAGTTGGATGGGTTATTTGTTGGTTTTTCTGCTGTTTTGGGGTCACAGAAACAGAGCCGCTAAAATTGATGTCGCGCTCCCTTTACCACCCCTGCCAACCGTTAATGTAAAAACACCAACGGAAAATTTAAAAACACCAACAACAACAAAACCATTTTTATCGGCTACTTTTCAACCTGCTTCGCGTGAAATTGATGCTTTTTATTATCATTCCCTTCTGCCCCAAAAGACAGGTCAAGTCGGCCCATTAGCGCTTTATGATGTTTATTTAGGGGCATATTGTACTGCACCCTAAAAGTATTACAATTAAATAATTGATTAATAATCATTAAGATCAACTTATCAGTTGGTCTTTTTATTTTTTAAAAAGAATAAAAAGTTAATTTTCAGCTTTTCTAAAAATATTTTTAGAAAGGGAATTCGTGAATCGAAAAACATTATTTTTACTTTTTTTAAAAGATAAAAGTAATTTTAAGTTACGTGAAAAATTAATAATATTACATTTACCTGTAGTCAAAAAAATAGTTTATCAATTTAAATATTATCCACGTTGTTTAACCCGAGCAGATTTAGAACAAGAAGGAATCAGTGGGTTAAACAAAGCTCTCAATCGTTACCAAGATTTAGGTTATGATTTTTTGGCTTATGCGAAGCCACATATTAAAAAAACGATTTCCGAAGCAATTTGGAAAATGACTAAAGCGATTACTTTAGTTAGTTCGGTAGATAATTATGATTATCTTTTGGCGCCGCCTTCTTTAAATCCCCATCAATTATGGTTAACCCAAGTTCATCATGAACTTTTTTTAAAAAAAATGAAAACGACATTAAGTACAAAGGAATTTCAAATTATCCATTTTAGTTTTGGGGTTCCTTTGGGAAATATTAACGAAG
>JAUZLI010000022.1:0-1063 GCA_032884955.1 Candidatus Phytoplasma vignae | reverse complement strand
CTTCAAAGGAAAAGTAATCCAATTAGAAAAAGAGAAAGAAGTTAAAGAACAAGCAATTAAACAAAAACAAGAAGCCGAAAAATTAGCTTCTCCTGATGATAAAATTAGATTACGAGCTGAAATTTCTAAATTACAAGATGAAGTGTCAGAAATAATTGGTAAAATATCTGATATCAATTCTCGAATTGGTATCTTGGAAGCAGAGCGAACATGTTGCCAAAATATGTTATCTCGCGCACAACAATACCAAAAAATGTTAGAAGAAGAATTCGCCAATTTAAACGAACAAGAAAAAAACTTATACAATGCGATTAAATCCGAAGAACAACGCCGTACCGAAATCCAACAAAACATTAAGGAAATTGATAAAAAACTAGCGGAAATCGAAATCGAACGAGATTTATACCAAGCGCTCAAAGTCAAATATCGAGAAATGTATACTCGTATGTTAACTTATGAAAAAGAACATGAAGCGTCAGCGGGTAATATCGTCAAATGGAGTTTTAAAGCTTTTGATAAAATTACTGATTTAATCCCTGCTAAATATGGTCTGAAAGTTATAGGTAAAACCGTTAGTTTTACTCGTAAATTCTCTCAAGGAATGGCCAAGGCTACTTTAATACTGCATGAAGGTCACCGTTTATGGCACATGTATAATGAGGTTTCCCGCGAAAATAAAGAACATCCTCCGATGATTAACAAAGATGCTTTAGAGATGTATACTAAAGACATTGACCGTGATTTAGCTAAACTTGACGCCGATTACAAAGATTATGAACGCAAAAAAGAGGGTTATAAACAACGTCAGGAACAAAATAATCTCCAAAGAGAATTACATGACGCTAAAAAAGCAGAAAGAACAAGAAGGGTTGAAATTAAAGAACATGAAAGATCATTTCTTGATGAATATGACAAAATCATTAAAGAATTAATACAAAAAGAAAAAGAAATAAAAGGTATTGATAAATTAGAAAACGACCAATATAAATTAGAAGAAGATTTAGAAAATAAAAAAGATGAAATCAACGAAAAAAAAGAAGAACTAAAACAAAAAAATCCAAGT
>JAUZLI010000021.1:0-1165 GCA_032884955.1 Candidatus Phytoplasma vignae | reverse complement strand
ATAATGATAGAGCCGTAGAAGGTATCGTGATAATATTTTTTACCTTCCTTATTCGTTCTTTCTTTTAAAAAGCCATATTTTACTAATTTAATCAGATTAAAATTTTGTTTTTGTGCGTAATTGACAATATGGATAGATTATTTGCGTTTCGAGCGTAGCTCTATTACAAATAGCCCCCATCCAAACCGTACGAGCAAGTTTCCAAGCATACGGCTTTCCCATTTATAGTCTCTTTCGAGAACCTTTTATGTATTACTACATAATTGGCTGTTATTCAGATGTCTTTTAAAGACTTTTTATGAATCTTATTCAGTAAGTTCAAAAGTTTAGAAAAAGGGTTTAATTCTTTTTCATTTGATTGCATTTACATCAATCTCCTTTCTTCCAAACTGAATAATCACTATAAATCTGACTCTTTCGCCCTAGAGAGGTCGTTAACCTCCGTCTGGGGTGGTCGATTTTCATTGTTATTCCAAACAATGGTTTACTCCACCGACTACTAAAAGTCTCTTTTTCCTTGCATCAATGGTCTTATTATTATTCCATCTTTTAACCGTTTAACGCGGTGATGTTTAGGAATCTGAAATTTCCGTCATAAATCTACCTGATAGGGTTAGGTTCGCTTTCGTGGGTTCTAGAGGGGCACTGTTGTCTTTTTCCCCATGTCAGTTCATAATTTGTTTTATTCAAATTACTAGTTCCACGAGACTCCGAAGTTACCGCTGGGACGGTTGCTTAGGGATAATTCATAAAGTCTCGGTTTGTAACTTCATGAAACCTTCGGACATCCAGTAATCATTAACTTTCTGGATGGTTCTCCTATTACGATATTTTTCGCGATTAGGGCGTTTCAGCCTTCTCCCTACCTATCATTCGTCTGGCGGTCTCTTCTTGGGTAGTTACTTCCCCTCAATCCGCTTTAACAATCTGCTGTAACTCATTATTCTTTCGTCAAATGAGCCGATTGTTTGACGTCTCAATATTATCCTAATTGAGGCAATTGGTTAAATTGCTTTATTTATGCGTGTATTTCCGCCCAACCGAAAGGAAAAGGGTTTATCGGTAGTAGGGGCGTAACCAAGGTTAAATTCTTTGATGGTACTTAATTTTAATCCCCTTTTTTTGTTTAAATATACTAACCCTAAATTATCATTGTTTATTAATA
>JAUZLI010000020.1:0-1566 GCA_032884955.1 Candidatus Phytoplasma vignae | reverse complement strand
ATATGACTAAAAAAATAATTAATAACGAACAAACCGAACAACCAAAAAGAACACCACTCACTGTTTTTTCTCTGCTCACGCTTATCTTATTATTCGCTTTTGGTTGTTTAGCTAGTTATGTGTGGGTGCACCACCAAATGTTACTAAAAACAGAAACAGAAATGGAAAAAATCCAACAAGCACAAGCTAAATACCAAATCAACAATGAGACGTCAGCGAGTGATCAACCTACTCCCTCTATTGTCGGTCATGAACACGCGCCGACTAAAATGGATACGGACATGGAAGCATCTTTTTTCCAACCAACGAATCCTCAAAAATTTATCGGTTTTGATAAGTTAATTGGTTTTAAAGAAGAATTAACCGCGGCAGAGGGTTTTTTAGATTATTTACAAAATAAAACTAATTACCAAGGAATTGGGGAAGTAGAAGCGCCTTTAGGCATTTTAATGTATGGTTGCCCAGGAACAGGAAAAACCACTTTCGCCCGTGCGTTAGCCAAAGAAACGCAGTTACCTTTTTTTGAAATCAGTAGTTCCTTATTTTCCCAAAAATATAAAGGGGTCGCGCCCCAAATGGTGAAAGATTTATTTGAAAAGGCGCGCGAAGTGGCGGAACAAAATGACGGCGCGATTATTTTCTTAGATGAATGTGAAACTATTTTTACGGATTTAGGGATGTTAGAAGCGGGTTCCGAAATCGCCAATGTCGTGAATCAATTTAAAACGGAAATGACTTCCAAGGAAAATAACCCTGATAAACCCATTTTTATCATTGGGGCAACGAATCATTTAGACCAAATTGATGAAGCGATTCGATCCCGTTTTACTTATAACATTGAAGTGAAACCAGGTAATAAAACCGAACGAGAACAAATGTTCAATTTTTTAATTAAAAAAAGAAAAAATCCTTATAGTGACGAAGCGAAAACTTATTTATATCAAGTCATTAACGAAGCGTTAGAACGTTTACCCCAAGATAAAGCCTTTTTAAAAGCGAATCGGACTTTAGAAAATCTGTTAAAAACCACCGCTAGTCTCTTCGCCCGTCAGAGAGGCACAGGCGAACAGCGCCGCAAGGAAATTAATAAAGCCGATTTAAAACAAGCTTACCAATTGATTATTTCCGCTGATATCAAGGTCTTAGAAGAAATTGAAAAAGAATTAACCCTGAAAGGAGGTGAGCAGTAATGTTATCCCCATTAGATTTCATTAAAGGTTATTTCACTTTGAAATCGTATTTTTCGTGGTTTATCATAGCTCTTATTCTTTTTCATTTATACGCCTTTTTCAAAAACAAAACCAATCCCCTGACTTGGACTAGTTATGTCAAATCTTTCAGTCTTTTGCTGTTTCTGTTAGGGGTGATCTATTTATTTTTCTTTTATAAACCTGAACGGTTGAGTAAATACGCCGCCGAAGCGACGACCAAAGTGGGGGAAGCGATCGCCAAATACGAGGAAACAATTCATAATTACCAGGGACTCAAAAAAGATTGGGAAGCGGAATTGCAAGCATGCGAAGCCACCTTAAAAGCACTTTTAGCCCAACAAGCCTTAACCCAAGA
>JAUZLI010000019.1:0-2501 GCA_032884955.1 Candidatus Phytoplasma vignae | reverse complement strand
AAAAGCACTTTTAGCCCAACAAGCCTTAACCCAAGACCAAAAAGCGCAAATTCAAACCGCTTTAGCGGAGAACGAAAAAAATATTAACAATATTAAAGCGCAATTAAAAGAGACAACCACGAATATCGCTATTTTGAAAGGTGAATTAATCCAATTAGAAAAAGAGAAAGAAGTTAAAGAACAAGAAATTAAACAAAAACAAGAAGCGGAAAAGTTAGCTTCTCCTGATGATAAGATTAGATTACAAGCTGAAATTTCTCAGTTAAAACAAGAAAAAAGCGAAATAATTGGTAGAATTGAAGATATTAATGTTAAAATCGGTAACTTAGAAGCAGACCGAACATGTTACCAAGGTATGTTAGCTAGCGCCGAAGCTTTTAAAAAAGATTTAGAAAAAAGATATCAAACTTTAAGTGGTGATGAAAAATCCTTATTTAACCAAATCAAATCCGCTGAAGAACGTTATGCCGAAATTCAAAAAAATATTGAGGAAATTGATGTTAAATTAAAAGAAATTAAAGACCAAAAAGCGGTCTATGAACACCTAAAATTAAAATTCCAGACTATGTATACCCAAACCGTCGCTTACGAAAAAGAACACGAAGCTTCCTTTGGTAATATAGCGAAAGCAGGTTTCAAACTGGCTGATGTCGTTAAAAATTGTTTTTTAGTAGGTAAAGCAATGAATATAGCCGAAAAAGCGTTGGTTCCTGCTATCAAATCATTAGGTGAAGGGGAAGGACTTGGTGGCGCTATGAAAATGATGTTCACTAATTTGGGTAATTTACCAGGAACGAACGACTCGCAAGAAAAATCACTTCCTGAGATGCTTACCAAGGAAGGTTTAGCAATGTTATTAAAAGATATTGACCGCAATGTCACCAAACTTGACGCTGATTATAAAGATTATGAACAGAAAAAAGAGGGTTATAAACAACGTCAAAACGCAGATAATTTAAGAGAGGAATTTGATAAATCACAACAACAAGTCAATAGAATAAAAAAAAGAAGAGATGGTATCATCAATGAATATAGAGAAATCGTCAGGGAATTAACCCATAAACGAAATGAAGCTTCCAAGAATTCAAAATTATCCAATGACCGAGATGATTTAGAACAAGTATTAGAAACAAAAAAAGATGAGATATCTGTCCTTGAAGAACAATTAAAACAAAAAAATCCAAGTTACGCTCGTGCACAAGAACGTCTGAAAAAGAAACGTCTTGGTAAACTTCCCGAAATGGTCGTTATTAATAATTAAAAATTTTTTATTTCACATTTAATTTTTAAAATTGTATAATAGTGATATATTCTCCTTGCGACTTGTCGTAATATTATCACTATTAACAGAAAGGTTATCAAAATTAATGACTAGATTTAGTATTTTTGTCACTATTATTTTTATTTCTCTTTTAGGTATAGTAATTCTTTTCAGTTTTTATCCTAGTCATCATGATATTAAAGAAAAAACAGAATCTTTAGAAACAGAAACGCCAAATCTTTCCAGACCTAAACGTTCTCTTGAGGCGAATAAGGAAGAACAACCAACATCTAAACCTGAAACAACTGTAATCCAAAACACTAAAATTCCTATTACTGCGGAAAAATTCGAAAGGATTAAAACTTATATTTTCACTGAACCTGATAACCCTTCTTTATTACCTCCTGATTTGTCGGCGAGAGAAAAAGAGGTAATCACTGAAAATAAATCAAGATGGCAAAGAGATTTGGAACTTTTAGAAAATAGGAAAACTAAACCTGACGGAATTAATGATTACCAAAATAAATGTAATGAATATAATACTCAATTAAATTCTATTCCATCTCAAATCGACAATTTAAAATCATCATTATTACCGTTACTAACACAACTAGCAGCTAAAAGAGCTGAAATTGAAAACAAAGAATCACAACTTCGAGCTTCTCCTGATGATAAGATTAGATTACAAGCTGAAATTTCTCAGTTAAAACAAGAAAAAAGCGAAATAATTGGTAGAATTGAAGATATTAATGTTAAAATCGGTAACTTAGAAGCAGACCGAACATATTACCAAGGTATGTTAGCTAGCGCCAAAGCTTTTAAACACAATTTAGAAATAACATATAAATGTTCAGAAACAGAATATCGAAACAGTATTGTAAACTCTCTCCACTCCCTCTACCAAATCACTTCCTCAGCTGAGGAATAGATAAACCATATAAAGGAGTAATAATTTAAATGATACAAGTAAAAAATAAATTATATTTTTTACCATTGTTTCTCATTAGTTTTTTAACAATATTTTTTGTAATGCATATTAATCCAGTGATGGCGATGAATCCCAATAATCCTGAAACCAGTAATCAGGGTTCCAGTTCCGATAATCTAACTCTTGAAGAAAAGATCATTAATTTAAAAACCAAAATTTGTGAAAATGCAGCGAAAAAAACACAAATAAGTAGAGAAATACAAGAATTAGTTAATAACGATGATAGAAAAGCTGATCTTTTAAGATTAAAAG
>JAUZLI010000018.1:0-4410 GCA_032884955.1 Candidatus Phytoplasma vignae | reverse complement strand
CATAAAACAATAAAAGCCCAAAAATAACACTAATGATAGTATAACCTAAACCTAATTGGTAAATAGTAGTGGTTGTATTGGTCCATTGTAACCAAAGAAAGAGGGCACAACCTGTCAAAAAACTTAAACCTAACAACCCTAAAGTTTTTTTGATAATAGTGTTTTTGGTACAAACAACCTCAGCGGTCGTTGTTTCGGTTGGACATTGGGTTTTAATTTTGGCGGTGATATAATTTTGAGGTCGCCCAATCGTTTTAAATTTGTTGAGCGTTTGGTTAAATTTAAGTTTAAAAAAGTTAAATAAAAACATAAAAAACCTCCTGTGTTTTTCTTTTTTTAACAGTTTATTCTCATATTAAGGAGAAAATTGGTCTAGTCGTATTTTTTAATAGCCTGATGGTTATCAGGGTGTAGCGAATGTGTTTCATTACTTTACCTGTATCGAAGGCATATTCATTCATAAAATCAATCTTTTTTCCATCAATTTGATATTGAATTTTTTTGATGACCCGATCTTTCTCATATTCATACATAGCGTCAATCGTTTTTCCATCAAAGGCATAACTGGTTTTATATTTGATTTGATGAGTCGTTGGTACATAGGTAACAATATAATCGATAAATTGACCTTTAAGCACATCAGTTAGAAACTGAGGGAAGTAATCCATGTCGGGATGATAAGTCATCGTATCACGCGGATTTATCACATACGGTCGATAATGAACTTGGGTGACGGGATAACCTGTCTGGGGATTATAGGTCGTCACCGCGGCAATGACTTATATATCATTTGTTTCGCTAAGCGCTGGGTAACAGCATCATAAAACATAATAGTTTTCATTTGGTTCCTTATTTTAGGATTAAACTGGATCACATAGTGAACGGTTTTTCCATCTACTTGATATCGCGTGTGTTTCACAATATTACCCGTATCTTTAGCGTATTTATGCTTAAAATTAATCTTTTTTCCATCAGCTTGATATTGAATTTTTTTAATTTTTCGTTCCGTTTGTCCATCATAGTCCGTGATAGCATCAATTGTTTGACCATCAGCTTGATAAACTATTTTTCTCTTATTACCACTATAATTATTGAGACAATCGATAATATAATGAATAGTTTGACCATCGGGTTGATAATAAATTTCTTGAGCTTTCGTACCATTCTCTGACCCATATGATTTACAATATGTCACAATATAATTAATTTTTTGTCATCAGGTTGATATATAGTTTCTTTCATAACTTTATAGCCATCATCATCATATTCAACGATATAATGAATAGTTTGTCCATCAGGTTGATATTGAATTTTTTTTAGGGGAAGACCAGTTTGGGGATCACATTTAGTGATATAATCTATTATTTGAGTATGAGTTTGGTAGATCGTTTCTTGAATTAAATTCGCTGTAGTCTTATCATATTCTCTGAGATACCAAATGGTTTGGCCATCAGCGTGGTAACTAATGGTTTTAAGTTGATTCCCTGTATCTTTAGCATATTCCCTAATCTCCTCGATAGTTTGAGCATTGAGTTTATACCTGGTTTCTTTAATTAACCGCTTCGTCTTTTTAGCGTATTCATAAATACACCAAATAAGGTTCTTATCATGAGGTTGGTAGTGAATTTTTATTAAATTATTTTTCATATCATTTTCCTCTTTAATTTAATCATTTAGCCATAAAGTAAAAAAAAGACTCTGAAATTAAGAGTCTTTATATTATTTAATAAGGATTTTAAAGAAAAAACCCTCACAAAGGGCTTGATAGTTTAAATACCAAATTATTTTTTGATATAGATAATATTTTAGTTGTTATCGTCGTCGTTTAAATTTTTTAAAAGAGTTTGACAAGTTTTTAATTGTTCCTTTTGATTCTCAATTAATTGAGTGTAATTGTCTTTTAATCTTAAAAGATCAGCTTTTCTATCATCGTTATTAACTAATTCTTGTATTTCTCTACTTATTTGTGTTTTTTTCGCTGCATTTTCACAAATTTTGGTTTTTAAATTAATGATCTTTTCTTCGAGAGTTAGATTATTGGAACTAGAACCCTGATTACTGGTTTCAGGATTATTGGGATTCATCGCCATCACTGGATTAATATTCATCACAAAAAATATGGTTAAAAAACTAATAAGAAACAATGGTAAAAAATGTAATTTATTTTTTACTTGTATCATTTAAATTATTACTCCTTTATATGGTTTATCTATTCCTCAGCTGAGGAAGTGATTTGATAGAGAGAGTGGAGAGAGTTTAAAATATCTTGGTTGTCCATATCTTTATATTTGTCTTTTAACCTTTGTTGATAATACTTAGCATCAGCCAACATACCTTGATATTTTTCTCGAGTCGCTTCTAAGATGCCGATTTGAGACTTGATATCAGATATTTTACCAATTATTTCTGACACTTCATCTTGTAATTTCGAAATTTGATCTCGATTGCCTCTTCTATTGAGTGTTTTTAACCTTTCAATTTCTGCTCTTTTAGCTGCGAGTTTTGTTTCTAGTGGTTCTTTGTCTGCTTGTAATTGTTCTATTTGAGGTTGAATAGGATTTAATTGCGATTGGAGTTCATCACATGTTTTTTGGTATTCATTAATATAGGATTCTTTTGTTTTTGAAATATCTTGATATCTATTTTTGATATCAGTAATCTCTTCTCTTTCTCTTTCTGACAAATCAGCAGGTAATAAAGCAGGGTTATCAGGTTCAGTGAAAATATAATTTTCAATTTGTGCAAGTTTTTCCTTAGTAATAGGAATTTTAGTTACTGGTGTTTCAGGTTGAGATGTTGAACTCTCTCTCTCTCTCTCTCTCGGTTCCACCGAACGTTCAGGTCGAGAAAGATTGGGGGTTGCGGTTTCTAACGAACCCTCTGGAGGTAATGATATTTTTTTTTCTTTTTTTACTTTGTATAAAGATTCTGTGTTTTCTTTCGTATCAGGCTGACTGGGATAAAAATTGAAAAAAACTATGATACCTAACAGAGAAACAAAAACCATTGTTACAAAAATACTAAATCGAGTCATAAATGTAAATAACCTTTCTGTTAATAGTGATAATATTACGACAAGTCGCAGGGAGAATATATCACTATTATACAATTTTAAAAATTAAATGTAAAATAAAAAATTTTTAATTATTAATAACGACCATTTCGGGAAGTTTACCAATACGTTTAGCTTTCAGACGTTCTTGTGCACGAGCGTAACTTGGATTTTTTTGTTTTAGTTCTTCTTTTTTTTCGTTGATTTCATCTTTTTTATTTTCTAAATCTTCTTCTAATTTATATTGGTCGTTTTCTAATTTATCAATACCTTTTATTTCTTTTTCTTTTATTGTTAATTCTTCGATAATATTTCGATATTCATTAAGAAATGACCTTTCATGTCGTCCAACTTCAAACTCTCTTGTTTTTTCTGCTTCCTGAGCGTCATGAAATTCTCTTTTGAGGTTTTCTTGTTCCTGACGTTGTTTATAACCCTCTTTTTTGTGTTCATAATCTTTATAATCAGCGTCAAGTTTGGCTAAATCACGGTCAATATCTTTAGTATACATCTCTAAAGCATCTTTGTTAATCATCGGAGGATGTTCTTTATTTTCGCGGGAAACCTCATTATACATGTGCCATAAACGGTGACCTTCATGCAGTATTAAAGTAGTCTTGGCCATTCCCTGAGAGAATTTACGAGTAAAACTAACTGTTTTGCCTATAATTTTCAGACCATATTTAGCGGGAATTAAATCAGTAACTTTATCGAAAGCTTTAAAACTCCATTTGACGATATTACCCGCTGATGCTTCATGTTCTTTTTCATAAGTTAACATACGAGTATACATCTCTCGATATTTTACTTTTAGCGCTTGGTATAAATCTCTTTCGATTTCGATTTGCCCTAGTTTTTTATCAATTTCCTCAATGTTTTGTTGGATTTCCATACGGCGTTGTTCAACGCTTTTGATTTCTTCGTATAATTTTTTTTCTTGTTCGTTTAAACTGGTGAATTTATCTTTTAACCTTTGTTGATAATGCTTAGCATCAGCCAACATACCTTGATATTTTTCTCGAGTCGCTTCTAAGATGCCGATTTGAGACTTGATATCAGATATTTTACCAATTATTTCTGACACTTCATCTTGTAATTGATCAATTTCAGCTCGTAATCTAATCTTATCATCAGGAGAAGCTAATTTTTCGGCTTCTTGTTTTTGTTTAATTGCTTGTTCTTTAACTGCTTTCTCTTTTTCTAATTGGATTACTTTTCCTTTGAGGAGAGTGATATTCGTGGTTGTCTCTTTTAATTGCGCTTTAATATTGTTAATATTTTTTTCGTTCTCCGCTAAAGCGGTTTGAATTTGCGCTTTTTGGTCTTGGGTTAAGGCTTGTTGGGCTAAAAGTGCTTTT
>JAUZLI010000002.1:20142-76363 GCA_032884955.1 Candidatus Phytoplasma vignae | reverse complement strand
ATTGAATTTAACTTTCAACAAACGGCGCAGTTAAAAAAAGTTTTATTCACGAGAAAAGCTGAGATATTTCCGAACTAAATAGCGATCAAGATGATCATTAATATTATTAAAAGTTGTAACAAAATAAGGGTTCAGTGCGCAAATAAGTCAGCAATATAATCTATTTTCCTCAAAAAGTTTTTCGATTGTGAAATAAATATTCTTGATATATTGACGTTTTAAAGAAACTAGGCCAAGATTCACCAATAGCGATATTATCTAAATTTTTACCTTTCTGAGGATTTTTATAAATATAACCACTACCTTTAATTGTTTTAAAACAAATATAAATGAATAATTGGAATACAAAGAAGCTTGATATAGGTACAAGAACAAAATTACATATTTTTTGATTTTTGATAAATTTAAAATAATCATTCAACAAATAAATAATAAAAACACAAATTACAAACAAAGACATTATAATATCTTTAATGAATTGTTTTTTTCATTTTTTCACCTTTTTTACGAAAAAACTTTTTACCACCATTTTAATTTCGTTAAATTATCATATATTCCATAACCAACATCTTTAACAGTATTAGTAGTCGTTTTTAATGTTCCTTCAGCTATACCTTCGATAAATTTACCTGAATTTTTAATAACATCCAAAGGTTCTTGTATTTCTTGATAATTTTTTTGTTTCGTCCCTTTTATTATTCCTTTAACTAAGTTAGTTGGATAACTAGTTGTTTTAACAGTAGTTTTCCAAAGTTCTAAACCACCTCTAGCTAAATTCCTCGCTATAGGAATATCATCAAAAATATTTACCCCATCCATGATTAAATCTTCAACCTCGCTAATAATTTTACTGGCGGTTTCTAAATAATTAGGATTGCTTTCTAATGCGTTAATTGCTTGTTTGACTAATTTTTCACTAGCTATATCAATAACAGGAGCGACCAGCAAATCATTAACAGCGGAAATTTTAATCAATTTAATAGTCACTTTTTTTACTATTTTTTTATAATTTCTTTAATAAAAATATGTTTCACACCTGGTATTTTTTTCATAATGGCTGGGATAAGATTATTAAATATAGCGTGTTCTGTTTTTAAAAGATCATGATGTTTTAATACATCTATTTCTGTGATTTTCCAAAAAAATACATCTGCGGAGAACCATTACCTAACCATCTTAAATCAACAAAATCATAATTTTCATCTCTGCCATTACGGGAACCACCATCATAATAAATAGCTAAAATTTCTTCTTCATCTTTAATATGCCAATGAATAGCACCATGAGCATCTGTATTATATGATGGAATCTTACTTACAACATTATTAAAATTACTATTAATATTTTGTTCAATATAATGTAAAACTGTTTCTTGATTCGCTTGTGATCCTAAAAAAACATGTATGATACGAGTACCTCTAATAGTTTTTTCGTAAAACTCATTATCGCGATCAGAATGATTAGCTGAGACCTCACTCATAATATGAGCATACATAAGATGAGGATGTAAACTAAATAAAAAAAGAAATAAATTCAAAAATAAAAATTTATTTTTGGAAATAAAAATAAACAAACTTCTTGGTAACCGCATAATAATTAACTATCCTTTTGGTATATTATGAACATTTAAGTTATTTATATTAATTTATTTGTATCTCTGTTATTACATTAATAAATTTTTTTACTTTGAATTTTTGAGTATTTGTCATCATAATATATATAACTCGATGTCAATTATAGCGATAATAGATTTTTTGTCAATAAAAATGTTAAATGTCAAATGATTTATCTGATATTACTTATAAAATTAAGATTTGATTTAAATTTTTTTAAAAACTAATTAGTATATTAATAATACTCAAAATTATTATTTAGTTATATCAAAAATTTTTTACTACATAAATTTTTTATAAAATAAAAATTTAGTTTATATGGAAATTAAAATTTATGATATAAAAAAGATAATTTTTTCAAAAAAAATTTAAAAATTGGTATTAATTATTTCATGTTTTTATTTATTCATTACAATTATAATTTCTTTTGTCTTATATTTAGTAGAGTTTGGAGGCAAGCACGGACATTTAAAATAAAAATAAACTTAAAAAAACAAAAAATAATAAAAAGCAAATTTTTGTTCTTTAATAAAAAAGTTTTAAAATAAAAAAATAATATTAATAAATATTTATGTTACTTAAAAAAATTTTGAAAATTTAGCATCTTGATCTCAGAAACTTTAATAATTATTATGTAGATGATTTTTAAAAGTTAATTTTATTTTTTCCAGATTTTGGGTATAAAGATTTGTGTTGGTTAGTAGATAAATAAATGATAAAATAAACATTATTTTTTCTTTATGAAAAAGTTTTAAAAAAAGTTAAAAAAATCAAAATAAATATAAATTTTTAAAATTTAATAAAAATATAAAATATTTAAAACGAGTACAAATAGAACTATAAACCTTTCATATTTTATATACAATATCGACCATACATAATATTAATTAATTTTATTAATCTTTATATTTGTTGATAAATTCTTTTTATTTCTTTTTGTTTCTTCATACAAATAATCAATACTGAAGCTGTATACTTGTTTAAATTCTTTATATTATTTTCGCTAAAATCAAATAAAAAATTTTTTTTATCTATTTTTTTTAATAAATTATATATTAATTTTATTTGATTATCAGTAATAAGTTCATCCAACCATGGTCTTTTTTTATAAACATTTTTTTTTGTTTCATTTTTATTTAACCAATTATTAGCATATGCAAAACAATTTTGTTTAGTTCCTTTTATTAAAATTTTAGCAAAATTATTTTTTTCTTGGGATTTTGTCTTTAATCCGCCAATTACATACCAAATATCTTTTTTTTTAACAATAAAAGAAAAAGATTCGAAACCAACAGCTATAAAACAACTGCTATTGAACTCAATCCATTTAAAAGGGATTTTAGCGGAAAAAGATAATTCAACTTCTTTTAATGAAAAATGATTTATCTTTTTTAATGAAAAATTATTTATATTAATGTTCGTTTTATCATCTTTTGTTGATGAAAACACTGCTTCATAATTATAATGATTTTTTCTTTTATTTAAATGTAATTTATTTATTGATTTAAATAATTTAGGTAAATGTTTTTCTACAGATGTACCAAAATCCATCACAATACAATTTTTTTTAATAATTGTAGGATGTTCAAGAATACGTAATCCTCTTCCTATCATTTGTTCTAAAGTAGCTTTGCAAGAACTAAGACGTAAAAGTAATATACATGATGTAATTGGACAATCCCAACCTTCTATTAAAACAGCGACATTAATTATTATTTGTATTTTTTGTTCTTGAAAATCATCTAAAATTTTATCTCTTAATTTATCATCTAATTTACTAGAAATCATTTCGGCTTTAATATTTTTATTTTTAAAAAATTTTGTTACACTTTCGGCATGTTTTAAATTTGAACAAAAAACAACAGTTTGGCGATTTTTAGCTTTATCATACCAATGTTTAAAAATCGCTTCGTTGGTTGGTTCAGTATTCATAATCTTTTCTATTCGATCCATATTATAATTAAAATTTTTATCCGATCGTGTTATTTGATTAATCTGATTTTCGATGCCAATATCAAGAGTATATAATTTCGGAGTTACTAAATATCCTGCATCAATTAATTCTTCTATTTTTATTTGATCATCAATTTGGTTAAAAATATTATTTAAGTTTTTTTTATCACCTCTTCTTGCTGTCGCTGTTACTCCTAAAAATTTACAATTAGGATTAATTTTATTAAAATGATTGATAATATTGTTATAAGTATTATTCTGTGTAGCGTGATGTGCTTCATCAATCACTAACATATCAATATTATTTATACCTTCTAGATTATCTTTTTTACTTAAAGTTTGTATCATAGCGAAAATAACTTGTGCATCCCACTTTTTTATTTTAGAATTAAATAAACATGTAGTAAAATTAGGATTTATTTTTTCAAATTTAGCTTTATTTTGTTCATTAATTACATTTTTATCTACCAAAACACAAGCTTTTGTAATTATTTTTTTTTCTAACAACTCTTTTAATATATGCGAAAACATGATAGTTTTTCCAGAACCAGTAGGAGCGATTACAAAAGCATTATTTCTTTTTTCTAAAATTTTGACTATTTTATCAACAAGTTCTTTTTGTCTTTTTCTTAATATCATTTATAAATGTTTCTCCACATATATAATCTTAGTTATCTATTAATTAATATTATTATATTATCTGGTTGTGAAAAAAATTACTTTTTCGACAACCTAAAGAATATAATATATATTGATAAATATTATTTTTTTTATTTGATAGGTAACCTCTTCTTTTTTTTTTATATAACTATATAGTGAAGAGGGCGCAAATGTACAAAAGTTTGTGTTAGGATACTTGCAGATAACAAATACTAAAATAATTTAAAAAAATTTAACAATTTCTTATGTTAACTTTAAAAAAACCCTATATGTGTGTATGTGAGTCCATATGTATAGGGTTTTTTTATTTCAAAAACTCTATAAAAAAAAATAAAAGAACTCGTAATTTCTCTTCAATTCCACCAAAGAAAATTACTAGTTCTTATTAATAATAAGGAGCATAAAGTATATGCAACATTTTTTTAATTATAATAATTTAGAAAAGGTGACAACCTTTTTCAAAAATTCATACAAATTTATTATAACATAATAGTTTTGATTTACGTAACAAATTAATGAATTTAAAACATATTTGAGTAAAATAACCACCAATCTTATTCAAGAAGTCCTAGAAAATAGGTTGTTCGTGGAAAAGTTGTATACCTGAGAACTTACTCGTGCTGTTGAGAATAAAACCAAGTGAATTAATTTTAAAACAATAATTATTTATCTTCTCTGTATTATCATTTTTTATCTAAAAAAGAATAAAATTGTCAAGTGCTAAGACCAAAATTCGATAAACTTTCACCAAAGGAATTAAGATGGGGGGGTTAAAATCAGATTATTGGTAATTAATAACGGTTTATAATAATTCAATTTCTTTATTTATCTAACATTTTCTTTTTATCCTTTACTAAATATGTACCATTTTATAAATAAAAACAAATAGCCTTATAAAAAAGTACTTTTTAAATTTTTTTCACTACTTTTTAACTTTTTTTACCTAAATAAATAGGTGAAGGTTAAAATAATTTTTTATTTTGTTTTGGAAAAAACTTATAACTGAAAAATTTTATTTAACAACTGCCATAGTTAAAATAAGTTTTTTTATGAGAAAAGATAAGATTTTAAGGAACTAAAAGATGGTTTTGGTCAAGATTAACACGTAAAAACATAAAAATTTTAATTTTCTCAGGACCCCCATTAGGGTCTTTTTTTACCCAAAAGACAAACCACAAAAATAAGTTAACAAAATAACTTGTTTTATTTTTAGATTTTGTTAAAATACGAGCGAATAAATAATAAAAAAACAATTTTCATATTTCATGAAAAAAATTTATAAGAGAGAGTTATATACGGAAGAAAGAAATTTATTATTTGTTATTATTAAGTAAGAATAAGGGAGGTTTTATATCTTTTGTCAATTTAAATCACGTTATTTTTATCAAATATTTTGGTGTTTGATTTTAATGTTATTTTGGTGTACACCAAGTAAAGTTTTAGCATATACTGATGATATGATTTATGAAAGAGACATTAGAGGTACAAAAATTGTCCATGTTCCTTTAGGCGAAAACGCTAACGAAACGACTGTTAAAAATTATATTCAAAAATATATTAATCCTTCTTTTAATGGTAATGTTAGTAATAAGCCTTCTTATAATGCTTCGAGAAATGACTCTATTTATTGGTATATTAAAGACGCAGATGATGATGAATTGTTAGCTGTTTATTTTGATGGTCAAACTCGGAAAAACAGAGATAATTTTTATGATTTTATTGAATTAAGATGGATTGGTAACGGTTCTCCTCATATGTATTGTTTTTGGCAGTTCGCAACAGAAAACAAAAATCCTCTTGATAAAAAAGAAATATTACATTTAAAACATTTTCATGATATTTATTATAATTCTAAATTAATTAAATTTGTTGGTAAGATTTTAAAAAAAACTCTTAACAAAACTGTGAAAAAAGTTCCTAAAGGTGGTTCCGTTGGTAAAATAGTTTCTGATATTGCTGAAAATTTAATTAGAGAACAAATAATTAATTTAATTTTAACTGGTATTGAATCTAATCCCCAAACTTTAACCACTGCTAGTGAATTAATTTATCAAATAGAACAAGTAGCGATGGGCATTAACGAAACATTCGATGGAACCAAATTTGGAGATGCAATTTCTGTTGGGGCGAATATTTTAAAAGGGACAGAAGAAGTTGTTAGTTTTCCGACGGAAGCAGTTAAAAAGGTTGATAAAGATATGGGGGGGCAGGATTTGAACAAATAGTTAATTCCACTGATGTTATAGAAGTTTTGGCTGGTATCGATAAAATAGTGGCTGCTCCTGTGACAGGTATCGTCAATACAGGAGTAGAAACAGTGAAAAATGTTAGTTATTATACTGTGGATATTTTTGAAAAAATTGGTAATTTCTTTGGCTTTTAATAAAATACTAAATGATAATCAAAAAGAGGTGATTTTTTGATGTTAGGTTTGAAATTTATCATTTTTAAACCAGAATTAGACTCTCAAGGGAGAAGAATCATTGACGGGGATAAAACCTATTATAGAAATTTGTTTAATTTATGTTTAAGTCTTTTTTATTTGACTATATCATATTCACTATTTTGGGGTTGTATACAACTAACAGCTATAATAAAAGAATATTCGTTTTTTTTACAAATAATTTTTTATCTTGTTTTTACTTTAATCGTTATTGTTTGCGTATTTTTTTTCTTTTGTGTATTGTTCTCTTTTATTTTAACTTATAAATTTGTTTCATTTAGAATCAAATTAACTCTTTTACAAAAATTTTATAATTATCTAGATGACAAGAAATTAAAAAAGAACTTAAAAATAAGCAACCAATCAAATTCTGCAGAAAAAACAACTAATGAATTTCCACCAAAATAAAACTTTTAAATTTGCTTAGACACCATTCGGGGTCTTTTTCTTTTGCCTAAAATACCAGTTAATCAATAAACAAAAACTAACATTTTTAAATCAGAATTAGAATCTAAAAAGAAAAATCATTGACATAGATAAAACTAAAAAAATTTTTTTAAAAAACTGTTTTAAATCTTTTTTATTATATTAACTCTTATTGTGGGTTTTTATACACACTGCATCCTACAAATACCACAATTTAAATAATTTATTAATAAGTTGTAATTTATTAGAAAGAAAAGAAAATATAAAATTCAGAATCAAATATAAAAAAATAATTTTATACACTAATATAATTTTAGTGAGACTTTATTTTATCAAATAAAACAATTTTAATTAATTTTAAACTAATTCACTTTGCTTTTGTATAATATTTAATATTCGTTTATTAGAATTTGAAAGTATTTTTAAAATTTGCTAGAATAGACTGTGGCTTTGATTTATTTTTGAAAAAAATTTGATAATTTAATTTTAATTAATTCGCAATTTAATATCAAAATAAACTAAGTGTAAGGTTTGGGGGGGGTATATGCAACATACGATAATAGAAAATATCAATTTACAAAACATTATTATATTATTAATTATAATCATTATTACTTCGTCATACTTCATGTATAGGTACCGAAATAAAATAAATAATTTAAGACAATTTAAAATAGATTTTATAAAAAAATTTATTTATTCTATCTTGGAAACACAAATAAATCCTGATATAAATAACTTGAATAAAATTATTGAAAATCAAAAAGATATTATTGCTAAATTAAAATTAAAAAGGAATTTAACATTTCTTGAATTATTCAAATTCAAGATTAATACCTTGTTAAATGAAATGTCATACTATGACAACGAAAACTTAACAGATGAACGAGTTATTAACATAATAGAACAGGAATTAATACAAAAATTTAATTATATTTTATAGTGATATGGTATTATCAGGAAATGAAACAAGAAATATTGTTTTTGATTATATTGATAATTAAAAAATTTAAAAATTTTATTCTATTTAATATAAAAAAATATATTCCCTATATAACCTAATAAAAAATACTAATACAAACAAATACTATTTGTATAAAACATTAAAAAAAACATTTTCAAATTAATTTAAAAAAACTCTCTTTAGAGAATATTTTTTTAATTACTAATCATTTGATTAATTATTCATACATGAAATATTTTATTTGATTCAAAAGATACCAATAACCATTATTGTATTAAATAAATTTTTTTACATAACAAAAAAAATTAAAAAAATATTTTATAGACAAATAAAAAAACAAATTAGCAATTATATATAATGAGGTATTTAATAACTTCTTTTATTTATCTATTAAGTTAATTTCATAGGACTATATAACTAATATAAAATAATTTAATTCGAATCTAATCTTTAAATTTGCAAATTTATGATATTAAAAATTATTCAATATATTATTATTTTTATTATTATAATGAAATAAGTATTAGTTACAATCAATAAAATGGTAATTAAAGAAATTTGTTCTTCAAGTTTATTTTGTATAAACTTTAATGTTAATTTAATGTTAAAATGTAAGAAATGTTATTTTTTAATTTTATAAAATAATAATAAAGTATAATCAATTAATTAAAATTTTTAGTGGTTATTTGTTAGATAACCACTATTTTGGTTATTTAACAAATTTTTTAAATTAATTTTAATAAATAAAAAATTTATTTTAAGGAAAATTAAAAATAATTTATGAAAATTAGAAGTTTTTTAAGTAACATAGATAAGTTAGCAGAAGAAAACGAATTAACACGAGAACAAGTTTTAGATGCTTTTAAAAAAGGATTAATTTCTGGTTGTAGAAAACATTGTCGAGTAAAAAGCTGTAGAGTTGATTTTAATAATAATTTTGAAGAATTTATTCTATATAAACAATATTTAGTTATTGACGATAATAAAGATAATCATGATAAAAATCATAATCAAAAAAATGAAAATATAAATAATAAAAAAATCAATTTAATTAATCTTGAAGAAGCACAAAAAATCAAAAATAATGCCAAAATAGGAGAATTAATCGAAATAGAAATCAATCCCCAAGATTTTAATTTTTATGCTAGTAAAGAATTTAAAAACAAATTTAATGAAGAATTGATTAAAAAACAAAGAGAAAATACTTTTAATTTATTAAAAAATTATGAAAATAAACTGATTAACGCTAAAGTAATAGATATCAACGAAAATTCTTTTACTTTAGAATTAGAAAAAAATATATCTGCTAATTTAGCTAAAACTAGAACGCTTATTAATGATAATTTTAATATAGGCGAAAGAGTTCAAGTTTATGTTGTAGCAGTGCAAAATACTACTAAAATGCCTAGAATTTTAATCAGTAGAACACATGTTAATTTTGTAATAGAAATTTTTAAAGAATTTATTCCCGAAATTAAAGATGGTTTAATAGAAATTATAAGTATCGCTCGTTTTCCTTCTGAAAAAGTCAAAATAGGTCTTTTATCTAATGATAAAAAAATCGATCCTATAGGTTCTTGTATTGGAAAAAAAGGAAACAGAATAAAAAGTATAATAAATATTTTAAAAGATGAAAAAATTGACCTTTTTTTGTGGAGCAATGATCCTAGAAAATTAATTACCAATGCTTTAAAACCTGCTCAAATTACTAAAATTATAGATATTGATGAAAAAAATAAAACTGCTGTTGTTTTAGTTAATGAAAAACAAATTGCTCTGGTTATTGGTAAATCAGGAAGAAATATTCAATTAGCTATACAAGTAACAAAATGGAATATCCAAATCGAAACTACTAATTCTCTTTAATATACTAAGGTAAAAAATTAATTTATTAAATTAAATAATTTATTAATGTTGCTAATTCATTATAGTTAATTATATTTTTATTTTATGTAACTTTAATTCACTTTAAAAAGATAAATATAAAAAAATATTTAAATTATTTAAAAAGAAAAGAAAGAAGATATGAATATAAACATAGATAATAAAAAAAATATATGCACAAGTAAAACAGAAAAATTGACCAAAACTTATATTGTTAATTCCGAAGATACTATACAAGACTTAGCAAAATATTTAAAAATATCTAATATTGTTTTAATTAAAAAGTTAATTAAATTCAAAATAAAAGCTAATATTAAACAAAATATTACACCCGAAATTATTAAGATTTTAAATTCAGAATTTAATATTAATTTAATCTTTTCGGACCAAACAGATGATTCTAAGACAAATTGTTTATTAAAAAAAAATTCTAAAAAAGAAAATTTAGTTCCTCGTACTCCTATTGTTACTGTTATGGGGCATGTTGATCACGGAAAAACAACTCTTTTAGATTCTATCAGAAACACACGTATGGTGGACAAAGAATTCGGAGGTATTACCCAACATATTGGAGCCTATGAAGTTATTTATAATGGGGAAAAAATTACTTTTATAGATAGTCCTGGACATGAAGCTTTTTCACAAATGAGATCTCGTGGAGCACAAATAACAGATATTTGTTTATTAGTTGTAGCAGCAGATGATGGTGTCAAACCGCAAACTATAGAATCAATAGAACATGCTAAAAATGCAAATGTTGACATTATTGTAGTTATCAATAAAATTGATAAACCTAATAACAAAAAAGAAATTATTATGACAGAGTTATCTAAATTAGGATTAACAGCCGAAGAGTGGGGTGGAGAAGTACCTTATATCGAAATTTCTGCTTTGCAAAATAAGGGCATAGATAATTTATTACAAACAATTTTGCTTATGAGTAAAATGAAAAATATTCAAACAGATCTAACCAAAGAAACACATGGTGTAGTTTTGGAAGCTACTCTTGACAAAAATAAAGGGCCTCTTGCTACTTTAATTCCTTTACAAGGTATATTACGTAAGGGTGATATTATCGTTATCGAAGATATTTTTGGCAAAATTCGCTCAATCGAAAATGATATAAAACAACAAATAGAAGAAGCGTTACCTTCGCAACCAGTGTTGATTACTGGCTTAACTAAAATACCTCAAGCAGGAGATACTTTTGTTGTTGTGTCTGATCGTAAAAAAGCTAAAAAAATGGTAGAACAAAAAAAGATTATTTTATCAGAAAATAAAAAAAATGATTTCGAAACTAATCAAGTAGAAGAAAATATTTTCGAATTCGATGAGGAAAATACAAATAAATATTTGAATATTGTTTTAAAAACAGATACACAAGGTAGTATAGAAGTTATAAAAAAAGCTTTAGAAAAATTAAATAACGAAGAAGTAAAAATTAATTTTATAAAAAATGCAGTGGGAGCAATTAATAATAATGATATTACTTTATGTCAAACATTTAATGCTATTTTAATTAATTTTAATAATCCAATTAGCGGAGAAATTAAAAAATTAGCTCAAAAAATGCAAATTATAATTAAAGATTATAAAATAATTTATAAGATGATAGAAGATATAGAATTAGAATTAAGAAAAATGATGAAGCCTCAAATGGAAGAAAAAGTTACAGGAAAAGCGGAAATTCGTAAAATTTTCCATATTACTTCGATTAATGAAAAAATTGCGGGTTGTTATGTTTTAAATGGAACTGTTTACAATAATTCTATAGCAAAGGTTATTCGTAATAATCAAGTTATTTACCATGGTAAAATAATTTCATTAAAATATTTAAAAAATAATATTAATAGCGCAAAACAAGGGCATGAATGTGGTATTTTATTAGATAATTTTAATAATTTTGAAGTTAATGATATTATAGAATCATCTAAATTGGAGAAAGTAATCATAAAATAATGAACATCACTAATAAAAGAAGAGCAAAAATAATTCACGAAATATTAGCGGAAATTATTAACAATATAATTAAAAATGACCAAATAGGTTATATTAATGTAACAAATGTAGATTTATCAAATGATTTATCTTTTAGTACCGTTTATTATACTATTCTAAATGATAAAATCGATAACATATCTTTATCAACAAAAATTCTTGAAAAAAATAAAAGTATTATTCGTAAAAAATTAGCAGAACAAATTAGAAATATGAAAAAAATTCCTTTTCTTATTTTTAAATACGATAATTCTTTAACTTATGGGAAAAAAATCGAAAAACTATTAGAACAAATATAAAAAAAGTTTATACTTATTTTATGATTTTTTTTATGAAAAGTTCTCTTTGAAATTAAATTATTCAAAAAAGGAAAAGAAATGTTTGCGGAAATTATAGTTGATATTCGTGTATCTTTCGCGAATCAATGTTTTGATTATATCATACCCTCTAACTTAATCTCGCAAATTCAAAAAGGTCAAAGAGTAATTGTACCTTTCGGCGCGCAAGATAATGATTATTTAGGTTATATTTTGGATATTAAATACCAAAGTACTTTTGCAACTAAAAAAATCAAAAAAATTTTGGATAAAATACCTTTTATTAAAGAGGAATTTTTTCTTATTGCTGAAAAAATGTTAGAAACACCTTTTGTACCAAAAACAATTGTTTTTAAAGCTTTAATACCTCCACTTTTTTCTTTTATTTATGAAAAAAAAGTTACAATCATAAAAGAAAAATTAGTTCCTCGTGAAATAAAAAATATTCTCGAACAAAAAAAATACCGTTTAACTCCGAAAGACCCGATATTGAATACAATTATATTTAGAAAACTCATACAAAACAAAAATTTAAAAATTAATAATGTAATTAAAGAAAAAATTAAAAAAAAAAATATTCAGCCTTTAAAAAAAGAAATTGTAACTCAATTACAAAATATCAATGATATTTTATTAACTCCCCAACAAATAAAAATTTGGAATCAAATCAATTTAGTAAATTATCAAACATATTTACTAACTTATGTAGAATACAAAGATAAAATAAATATCTATTTAAAATTAATTTTAGAAATTATTAAAAAACAAAAACAAATTTTAATACTAGTACCAGAAATAATTTTAATAAAAACTTTAAACTTATTAATTCAAAAACATTTTCCTATGTTAAATATTGTTCTTTGGCATAGTAAACTAAACACTAAAGAATACCTACAAAAAATAAATAATATTCAAAATAATCCATTAACAATTATTATAGGAACTCGTAGCGCTATCTTTGCTCGATTTAAAAAATTAGGAATAATTATTTTAGATGAGGAAGATGATGAATTATTAATTGAAAAAGAAAAAATACCATATTATGATGCAAGAGATTTAGCTAAAATTCGAGCGAATTATCATAATATTCCTTTAATTCTAACTAGCTCTTCTCCTTCTTTGAAAAGTATTTATCAAGTGAAAAAAAAAAATTATCAATTTTTAAGTTTTGATTTGGACAAAAAAAAAAATAATTTGCAACTAATTGATATGAAAGAAGAATTAAAAAAAGGAAATTTAGAACCTTTTTCAGAAATTTTATATCAAAAAATAAAAGAAAAAATACAAAAAAAAGAAAAAACACTTTTATTTATAAATTCTAGAGGTTTCGCTCCCTTTATGATGTGTCGTTTATGTAGTTATACGCCTAAATGTTCACGTTGTGAACAAAATATGACTTTATTTTTAGAAAAAAAAATTTTAAAATGTCGTTTTTGTAATAACCAAGAAAATTTTTTACTTCCTTGCCCCAATTGTCATTTATCTATTTTAAAAACAGTTAGTTTTGGGATTCAATACATCGAAAATTTCTTAAAAAAAAAATTCCCATTAATCAATATTTTACGCATAGATTCAGATTCTTTATATTCTGAAAAAAAACATGAACAAATATTAGCTAATCTTAATAAAAATAATATTGATATTTTATTAGGTACCAAAATGATTGTAAAAAATATCCAAATACCTTCTATAAAATTAGTAGGAGTAATAATGGCAGATCTTTTATTAAATATGCCTACTTATGAAGCGGCAGAAAAAACATTTCAATTATTAACTAAAATATCCAAATACAGTTCTTCAGATAATTCTGTATTAGTACAAAGTTACAATATACAACATTATGCTTTACAAACTGCCATCGAAAATAATTTATCTCATTTTTATAAACAAGAATTAAAAGAACGAAAATTATCTCAAAATCCTCCTTTTTGGTTTGTGAGTCAAATTTTAATTTCTCATGCTAATTTCTATCAAGTCTCCCTTATTGCTATGAATATTAAAGAAAATTTACAAAATAATTTACAATACCAAATTAAAGTATTTGGTCCTATTACTCCTCATATTAAAAAAAAAAATAATTTATATAGACTTTTATTAGTTTTAAAATATAAATCTTGGCCATTAAATATCAAATTCATTATGCAGAAAAATTTAAATCAAGGAGCTTTAATATTATTCGATCTTTTCGCTAATATAAAATGATTTTTTTATATTTAAAACGATTAATTTTGATTATTTTTATTCTTTTTGACAAAATTAAAAAGTATTTTATTAAATATCTTTTTTAATTTTTTAATTTTTGTCTATTTCTTCTTTAAGAGGTAAAATAAAAAAATCATCAAATATTATCGGAGGTTCTGTTATTTTTATCTGTAAATCTTTTATACAATAAATATTACGCGAAGAAGAATTAGCATAAAAATAAATTAAAATTAAACGTATTATATCTTCATTTGTTAATAAATTTAATTCCGAAGCTTTATAAACGTTATTTTGCATAAAAAGTTGTTTCACAAAATTATTAATATTTTTTTTATTATAAAATTTATCTTGATTAAAATTAGTCATTTTTTGTTGTAAATAAAACTGAGTATCTTCTGAAATTATATCTAATTCCACAATTGGTATTTGTTGTTTGTGACGACGAGGTTTATAAAAAGATAAATCATCGAAATACTTAATAGGATAAAAATGAAAAAAAATATAATAATCTTTATTATTACTAAGAATTAACTGAATTAAATAATTTAAAAAAAGTTGGGAATTATCCTTTTGTTTATCAAAAAATAAAATTCGTTCACAAGCTATTTTTAAATATTCTTCATTTTTTCGATCGATCATTTGGATTAATTTGTCTGTTACAACAAAATTATTTTTCATTTGTTCAATTTGTTGATAAATTTGTTTTTTCGCTTCAAAATCAGTAATTTTTTTTATTTTTTGTAAATTTTCCGTTAAAAAATTAATATAAAAAGAATTATTTAATATTTCTTGAATAAAAAAATTAATTTTACGACGATATTTAAAAAAATTATCATTGGTTTTTAATAAATAATAAGAAGAATCGAAAAAATTTATTTTATAATCGAATAATAATTGCTCCAAAACATGTTGAATATTCTCTTGAAAATTAGTATTTAATAATTGATAGGAAAAACGATAAATATTAGCTTTTAAAATTTTTAATTTAACCACCAAATTTTGTGTTTTTAAAATAGCTTCGCAGAAGGCAGCATAATTTTTTTCGGTAATAAAAAAATTTAATAAAGAATAAATACTATAAATATTACCTATAGATTCTGTATCTACTTTATTGATAGTACGGCGTAAAAAATGAATCATTTCTAAGCTGTAATCGAAAAAATTTAAATATGTTTGTTCAAAATTAATTTTTTCTTCTCCTATCCAACCATTTTTTTTGAAAATATTAATAATTTGATAAGCTTTTTGACGATTATTAATTATTATATTATGTTCTTTTTGTTTTTCTTCTTCTAAAACAAATGTAACTTGATGTGTTAAATATTTTTCCAAATGATCTACAGCTATATTTTTATCAATACGAAAATGATCATCTAATTGTGTTAACTTTTCTAAAATAAAAAGACAATCAACATAAATATCTTTATTAGGCGAAGATAATAATTGGAAAAAATTATAAGGAATAATTTTAAATAAATGAGACATATAAATAACCTTTTTTAAAATTATTTTAATAACAAAAAATTAAAGAAAATAGATTATTTTATTTTTTATTATTTTAATTTTTTTTATTTTTAAATAAAAAAACTTCATATCTAAATTTTTTGATAATCTACTTATGCTTTTTATTCACCATAAAAGTATTTTTTTAAAAAACAATATTTAAAGAAAGTTAAATATTTATTATGTATTTTAAAACAGTTAGAAAATTTCAAAGCAAACACCGTATTCCACATCTTATTTGGGAACAAATTTTGCAAAAAATTCGTTTTTCCCCTTCTTCTTTTGATTTACAACCTTGGCGTTTTTTTATTATTGAAAGTGCATATAATAAAGCGAAATTAAAAAAATGTTTAAAAGGTAATATGCAACAACTGGAAACTAGTTCAGCTATGATATTAGTTTGTGGTGATCTAGAAAAAACCAAATGGTCTTCTTATATTTACGAACAAAAATATTTAAGAAAATGGATTAATAAAGAAGAAAAACAAAAAATACTAGCTCAAATTAACGCTCATTATCAACAAATGTCATTCTCAAAATTAACCAATGAAATTTGTTTTGAATGCGGGCTTATAGCTGCTCATTTAGTTGTAGTATCCAAAGATTTTGGTTATAATACTTGTTTTATCGGAGGATGCGACTTTGATATGTTACAAAAAAAATTAAAAATTAATTTAAATTATTTACCAATAATTTTAATTGCAATAGGTAAAGAAGAGTTAGGTGAAGAAAAAAAGAAAACAAATCCTTTTAAATTAGAACTTAAAGATTTTGTAACCTTTCTTTAAGAAAATTTTTTGACCATAAAAACTATTTAACCAAAACGAAAATATAAAAATTATCACAATTAATTTTAATTCTATCTTTGTCCCTATTCATAAAAAATAGTTTTTCTAAACATATTTATTATAAATAAAGAAAAATTTTTTGGTGGAGATGAGGGGAGTCGAACCCCTGTACAACGCTAATTCATTTTATTTTTTCTACATATTTAGTTTACTTAAAAAATTAAATAAACAAATTTTTTTGAAAAAATAAAAGAAAAATAAATCTAATGAAAAATAAAAATATATTATTCTATTCTAAAACGAATTAATAATTTTGACAATCAAATCAAAAACAACTCTAGCAAATGTTTAAGCTAAAGCTGATGTTGTTCTAAAAGAATTTGAAATAGAATTTAATGGATTAAAAGAAAGCGGTTGGCTTTCTTTAATTTTTGGACTATTTTTGCCATTTATTTATGACCTCGACATTTTTACTTGTGTTACCAAGATATGCAAAATAAAACTCCTTAGCCTTGGCAAAACCAATAAACATCCCCATTAATATTTTAACGAAAAACATCAAAAAAAAAATTAAATCATTGAGTTTATTTTTATTTTTTATCTTATATCAATTTTTAAAATTTTCAAATCTAAATTTAATTTTTTTTAAAATAAAAATAATTTTATTTTTTATTCATTTTAATGTTTTTTTGAAAATTTTTAAAATTACACTTAGCTATATTAAAAAAAATACTCAATCCTTTTTCTTGATAAAGTTGCTGAATTTGTTGATCAACTAACGAACCTGCACCTAATTTTAAAGGAAATTTAATGTCTTTTCTTAATTTTTTTATTTCTTCTAAAAAAACATATCTAGATATAATTGAAGCTAAAGCAACGCTTAAATATTTCGATTCTGCTTTAGTAGTAAATTGAATATCTTTATGAACTTTAGTTCTATCTTTTAAATAAGCAAAATAATTTTTAACAGAAGTAAATTGATCCAAAACAACAAAATCTATTTTTTTTATTTTCGTTAACATTTTAAGAATAACTTCATTGTGTAATAAAGCTTTAATTTGATTTAAATTACATCTTTTAATTAAATTATTATAAACTTTGGGTCTCAAAACATAGCAATAATAAGGTAATTTTTTGATTGCTAAAGAAGCTATCTTATAAATACTCGATTGCGATAATATTTTGGAATCTTTAACACCGCTATTTTGCCAAAAAAGATGTTCAGAAGAAGTTAAATACACACCGCAAACTACTATTGGCCCAAAAAAATCACCAGTTCCAACTTCATCAGTGCCAATAGTATTTTTGTTTTCATCTTGAAACATCGTTAAATTATCCTCTATTTTTTGATCATTTTAGTAATAATTTTTAAATAAAAACATTTCTTGTAAACTCATTACTAATTAACCCCTCGAACTAATAAAGTACCGTTGTGAAAACAAGTTAATTCTATTTGTTCTTTTGTAACAACAATATATATTGTAGATTAATATTTTTTATTAGTTCTTTTTGATAATATATTTTTAATTTCAATTGCTGAATTAAATTTAATTGATATTTACAACAATAATTCATATTATTTTTTAGTTTTAATTTTCTATTTTAAACTTTCGAATAATATATTATGAATTTTTTAATATTCATTATAAATATCCAAAAATATTAACGTAAATGCCAATCAATAGGCTTAATATTATGAGAAATTAAATATTGATTTGCTCTTGAAAAAGGTTTGGAACCGAAAAAACCTCTATGTGCTGATAAGGGAGAAGGATGAACACTTTTAATAATATAATTATCCTTTGGATTGATATAACGCTCATAATGTTGAGCATATTTGCCCCATAAAAAATAAACTAAATTTTTTTTTTGATTTAAAAACTTAAAAATATTATTAGTAAAAATTTCCCAACCAATATTTTGATGACTTAATGGTTCTCCTTGGTTAACTGTTAAAATAGAATTAATTAACAAAACACCAGACCTGGCCCAAGAAGATAAATTATTAGTCTGAGGGATAATATGCAAATCATTATATAATTCTTGTAAGATATTTTTTAGACTCGGAGGAGCAAATAGATCTAAAACACTAAAAGCTAAACCATGCGCCTGATTGATACCATGATAAGGATCTTGACCTAAAATAATAACTTTTGTGCAATCCCAAGTAGTTAACTTAAAGGCTTGAAAAACCTGATGCAAAGGTGGATAAATAATTTTTTTTTGTTTTTTTTGTTTTTTTAAAAATATTAAAATTTTTTGAAAATATTCTTTTTGTTTTTCTTTTTTGATAATTTCCGACCACATGATTTAATTTCCCTTATTTGTTGTTATTCTATTCAATTATTTATCATATATCAAAATAAAAATTTTATTTTAATTCTTTTTTATAAGATCTCTTTTTTTTAATTATTGTTATTTTGTTTCTATTACAAAAAAAGAAAAAAGATTTTAATTTCTTTTCTCCAACCATAAATAATAAATATATTTTAAAAATTGATAAAACAAAAAAATAGAAATTACTTTCGAAAATATCACAAAATGTTTATCTTTTATTGTCAAAAAATGTTTAGCTTTAATTAATTCATAAGGCATATCAATTTCATAGTCATGCAACGACCCATTAGCATCACCTTGAGTAGTAATGGTTTTTCGTTTTCTATCATTTTTGATAATCCGATGTATGATACGTTTGTTTTCGCCATTAACATTCGGATTTTCAAAATAAACAATATCACCTTTTTGCAATTTTGTTTTATCTCTAATTTTACAAAGAATGACACGATCTTTAACTTTAATCCCTGGAGACATACTACCACTTGCAACCTCAAAAAAATTAAAAAACAAAAAATCAGCTGTTTTATCTGGACAAAATAAATTGCTAATATGAATGAAATTAAAATAAAGAAGGATAAAAAATAACATAATTGTAAATGAATTAGATAAAATAGTAATTATTTTAGTTAATTTCCTAAAAATTGAAGTCATGTTTATGATTTTATTCATAATAATTTTTCCTAAAACATATTTTTTTTTAATTCCAAAATAATTTTTTAATTAATTTTAAATTATTTAAAATGGTAAGCTATATATAGTATTATATTATCATAATATTAATGTTTTTATTAATGTTTTAAAACGATAAAAAATAATAAATTTGCAAAATATATCTAATAAAATATATCTAATAAAATATATCTAAATTTTCAAAAATTATTTAGATTTTATAATTTAATGTGGATTTAATTTTTTAATGTAAACTAAAAAAAATATTTGTATAATTTGTAGATATTTGTAAAAAAATTATCTACAATATAATGTAGAAATTTTATTTATAAAAATATTTGATATTCTTGTGAACAAAATGATTTCAAACAAGAAATTAGGTATAAAAATTAAGCATAAAAAAGGTAAGGTAATAAAATATCAATGAACATTTTTGATAAAATAAATTTAGGTAAAAAAAAAATATTTTCGATAATTGCATTAATAATAGTATTAATGTTAATTATTTTAGGCTATATTTATCTTCGAAAGAATAAATCTCAAGAACAAAAAAAGTTTATTCTAACGACTGCTATTCCTTATGTAAAACCTCTTCTAGAAGATGTATCGACGAAACATTTACCACAAAATAAATTTTCCACCGAAATCCAATTTTATTCAAGTAATTATGTGAACGCTATCGATCAAGTAGCAAATAAGAGAGCTGATGCTACACTTTGTTGTCATATACCATATATTGTAAATAATTTAAACAACCATGAATCTTGGAAAAATCTTCAAATAGTTCAACCTGTTTATATAGCTAAATTTGGTATTTTTTGTAAAAAAAATACAATACAAAGCATCGACGATATTATAAATAAAACAGATTTAAAAATAGTTGTTCCTGATGATAAAGCAAATTTAAGTTTATCTTTGTACTATTTATATAAATTGTCCGAAAAATACCCTAATTTCAAAACAAAATTAAAAATTAATGATAATAGAAAAAGTCAAATAGAAAAGAACTTTTGGGAATCTTATAATTTAAAATTAAACGATTTTGAAATTAGTCAACATTTAGGAATAATACAAAAAAATTTATTTCAAATAGAAAATTTTTGTAATCAAAAAAATGCAACAGATTTAGCAATAAATTTCCCCGCTTTAATGAGTTCAGCTCGCGATTCTTTTAAATATTGTAATTTTTTTAATATGCAAAAAGAAGATATTTTTGCAGATAAATTTTTAAATATTTACGCCATTTCTTTAATTTCTAGAAAAGATAATCAAAATTCAGAACCTATTAAAATTATTCAAAATGGTTTGAAAGAATCATCTGAAATGGTCGCATCTACCGACAGTAGCACTCGGGAAATGTTCAACCAAAACACATGGTTGATTCCAAAAGATAAAATTGAAGAAATAAAAAAAAATATATTAGAATTTCAAAAAAATGAAAAATAAATGATAAAGAGATAATTGCATAATGTTTTTAAGAAATTTTTGGAATGTTCTTAAGTATAAAGAACCAGGATATTATAATCAAAGAAATTATTTAATTTTAAAAGCATTATTAGAAACCTTAAAATTAACTATCTTATCTACATTTACATCTGTCATAATTGGATTATTTATAGGAATTGGTTTATATATATTAAAGTTAAATCAAAATTATTTTTACAGATTATCTTATATTTTTGTTAATTTTATTTTTAATTTATTATTAGCTCCTCCTTTTTTACCTTTATCTATTCTAATTATTAAATGTTTTTTGGGTAAATTTTTTAATTTATATTTCGGTTTTACCAGCGCTTTTATTTGTTTATCTCTAGTTTTAATTCCTCTTTTTGCTCGTAATTGTGAACAAACATTTTTAGAATTAGATCCTAATTTATATGAAACAGCGTATACTTTGGGATCGAATAAAATTCAATTTATTAAATATTTTTTACTAAAAGAATCACAGTCAGGCATTTGTTTAAAAATAGTATCTCTTTTTATTAGTTCTTTAGCCTATAGCAGTGTTTTAGGCGCTTTAGGAGCGGGTGGTTTAGGAGATATTGTATATAATTATGGTTATCATTCTATATACCATTTTCAAGGAGAATTTACAAATACAGATTTAATAATAGTATGCGTTTTGATTAACTGGTTATTAGTAGAAATAGTTTTTTATATTGGTACTAAAATAGCGCATAAAATAGATAAAAAATAATAAATTTTTTTTGCAACTTATATTCATCACTTTTTTTGATAAATTAATTTTATATATTTTTTCACTTACTTAAATGATATTCAAATTTTAAATTTCGTACATTAAATATTTAATAATAATAAAAAATTTAATATAATAATATAATAAAGGTTTGGTGTAAACAATAAAATATTAGTAATAGAATAAAACAAAAAATTTACTTAATATATTTTTATTTCGTATTTTAAAAATAAAATCTTTTATTTAACAAATTAATAAGAAAGAGAAATAAGTGTTCAATGTCTGAATTTTTTAAATTACCTAAATTAACTTATAATTATGATGCTTTAGAACCTTTTTTAGATACAAAAACTATGAATCTTCATTATTCAAAACATCACGCTACTTATGTTAATAACCTAAACGAAGCTATTGCAAAATTTCCTGAATTAAATTATAAATTAGAAGATATGTTAAAAAATTTAGATTTAGTACCTTGCGAAATTCGTAATACAGTTCGTAATAATGGAGGAGGACATCTGAATCATTGTTTTTTTTGGTCCATTTTAAAATTAAATACGCAACCACAACCACAAACACTTAAATTAATTAAAGAACAATTTGGTTCGCTAGATAATTTCAAAAATCAATTTATTGCTCAAACTAAGAATGTTTTCGGTAGTGGATGGGTTTGGTTAGTGATTTCCTCTAAGTTGGAATTAAAATTAATTAACACTGACAAGCAAGACACTCCCCTAAATATAGGCAAACCATTGTTAGGCATAGATTTGTGGGAACATGCTTATTATTTACAATATCAAAATCGTCGTAATGATTATATTGAAGCATTTTTTAGCGTAATTAATTGGGAACAAGTAGAAAAAAATTTAAAAGAAGCATTAATTAATGATAAATATTTTCTTTGATCTAATTAAATTTTAAAATAAATTCGAATATATTAAATTTTTTGAATATAATCAAAATAATATTTCTGCATATGCGTAAATAAACAAATATCAATTATTAAACATTCAAGTTAATCATTTATAAAAGGATATCAAAACAAATCATGTTATGTTCGAAAAAATCTTCACATTATAAATCGAAGCAAAAGAAAAAAAGAATAGAAATAATTATTAGTTTATATCAATATGATTTTTATCAAAATGAATTAAAAAAAAACAAAAATCCTAATAAACTTCCCAGTAACATAATTTGGTTTAATCAGATTATTAAAAATTTAACTCTTATTGATAATATTATCGAAAAAAATTTATATAATTATAAACTTAATCGTTTAAATAAAGTCGATAAGGCAATTATCAGATTAGCTACAGCTGAATTCTTAAAAAAGAAAATCTCTCATAAAATAACCATGAATGAAATAATTGAGTTAACTAAAGAATATTCTTCTTTAAACGATGGCAAACAATATAAATTTACCAATAAACTTTTACAATTAATTCACAATGATATTGTTAAAAATCAATATCTCATCTCAAATTAATAAAAGAACTTTTTCACTTTAAAAACAAGCAAAAAGTTCCCTTTTTTCTTTTATTCTGATTTTTTTAACAAATGAATTAACTGACTCAAACCATTGTATACCAACATAAAAAAAGGTAATAATAACAAAATAATTAAAAAAACATAAAAACTATCATGTAAAATTTTCATCCAATATTTTTTTTTCTTAATATTTCGATCAAATTTTAAATTGTCTTTTATTTTTTTATTTTTCATTTTTTCTTTTATCCTCTTTTTGTCTAACACGATTTTTCTAACTTTATAATTTAATCAAAATTTATAACTATAAAGTATTTTAAACTATAAAAATATAATCTGTATAATAAATTTTTTTCTAATTTAATCAATATTTTTTCCACTTAATAACCAAAAAAAATTATGATGTTAATTCAAAAAAGGACTACTTGAATGCTTACACAATTTATTATAGATAAATTAAAAAAATTAAATTTTACTAAAATAACTCCTATTCAAAAGGTATTATTTGAAAATTTTGAAAAAAATATTCACATTGTAGGTATTTCTCCGACAGGAACAGGGAAAACACATGCTTATTTACTACCAATTTTAAGCAAAATCAATTGGCAACAAAATATAACTCAAGCTATAATCGTAGTGCCCACAAATGAATTAGTTTTTCAAGTTTTTCAAATGTTAAAAAACATTGAAAATTATAACTCAAAAGTAAAAATTTTTTATCGAGGAATGTGTAAAAATAAAACTTTAAATTCCTTAACTAAAACACAACCTCCATTAGTAATCTCAACTCTCGATAAATTAATTGAATACGCTATTATAATCAATAAACTTAATATTAAAAAAGCTTCTTTTTTTGTTTTAGACGAAGCAGACATGTTATTTGATCAACAATCATTAAATTCATTAGATCGCTTATTAAATAAATGGAATCCTAAATGTTTATTATTCTCTTCTACTATAACTTCCGAAATGAAACCTTTTATCAAAAAATATTTTGGAAATTCATTATTTTTAGATGTTTATAAAGAACATCAATTAAACATTAATTATCATTTGCTTCACAGTCCGATTTATCAACGTTTAAATGATTTAAAACATTTTTTAAAAAAACTAAATCCTTACATAAGTTTTATTTTTGTTTCCAAAAAACAAACACAAAATCAAGTTTATGAATTCTTAAAAAAAGAAAATTGGAAAATTTTAAATTTTTCTTCTGATTTATCCGTAAAAAAAAGAAAAAATTATATTCTTGAAATAAAAAAAAATAAGTATCAATATGTTATAACAAGTGATTTAGCAGCACGTGGTTTAGACTTGGATATTGATTGGATTATTCATTATGATTTGCCTACCCGTAATTTAGAATTTTTTTTACATCGAAGCGGGAGAACAGGACGTATGGAAAAAAATGGTAATGTTTTAGTATTGTATGATACAAATGATACAAAATCTTTACAAAAAATTACCCAAAATTATAATTTAAATTGGAAAAGAATTGTTTTAAATTCTCATGGTTTTCAAGAAATAAATCGCGAAAAAATAATTAAAAATTATAACAAAAAAAAATTAAAATCAAAAAAATTAATTTCCAAAAAAATCTCAAAAAAAATTATTCAACAGAATAAATATTCGAGGTAAATTAAATAAAATGTTGAAAATTGGTAGTCATGTATCTTTCAGAAAACCATATATGTATTTAACTGCTTTAGAACAAGCTTTAAATTTTAAAGCTAATACTTTTATGATTTATTCGGGAACACCGCAAAATACGAAAAGACAAGATCTTAAAAATGCCTATATTCCAGAAACATTATTGAAAATGAAAAATTTAGGTTTGGATTCATCTGATTTGGTAGGTCATGCTCCTTATATTATTAATTTAGCTAATCCTAATAAATCAAAAAGAAATTTTGCTATTAATTTTTTGACAGAAGAAATTAAAAGATTTGCGAAATTACATATTAACCAAATGGTTTTACATCCAGGTAATGCTATTAATGGGGATAGAAAAGAAGCTATAGAATGGATTGCCCAAGGTATTAATCAAATTTTTCATAATACTTCTAATTTATCCACTAACATTTGTTTAGAAACCATGGCTGGTAAAGGTAATGAAATAGGCTGTTGTTTTCGAGAATTAAGTCAAATTATTAATTTAATCAATAATCGTTCTCGCATAAGCATTTGTTTTGATACTTGCCACGTTTTTGATTCTGGATATGACATTAAAAATAATTTCGAAAACATAATAAATGAATTCGCTAATTGGATTAATTTAAGTTATTTAAAAGTTTTTCACATTAATGACTCCAAAAACAAACTAGGAAGTAAAAAAGATCGTCATGAAAATATTGGCTATGGTCATATTGGTTTTAATGCTTTAATTGAAATAATCTACCACCCTCATTTTTTACATTTACCCAAAATTTTAGAAACACCTTTTATTAATAACAAACCCCCTTATAAAGAAGAAATACAAATGATTCGACAAAAAAAAATGAACACAAAATTAAAATTTAACTGTTTATAAAATTCATTGATAAAACAAAAAAATATCGTATAAAAAAATTTATTAATAATCAAAATAAAATGTTTACTTGAATAAAATTGAAAATTAAATAAAACTCATAAAATTAAAAAAATATTCAAATAAAAATGATAATATAAAATATTAAAATAATAAAATTAATTATTTTATTTTGATCGTTTTAATTATATATCAGTTAAAAAACTGATTTTTATTTATAATTTTGACAATTTAAAATACCAAGGAATAGATAAAAATTATGAAAGTAGGAATTATAGGTCTACCAAATGTAGGTAAATCTACTCTATTTAATGCCATTACTAAACTACAAGCGTTAGAAGCTAATTATCCTTTCGCTACTATTGAACCAAATAAAGGTACTGTTTTAGTTCCTGATCAACGTTTAGATTATTTAGCAAAAGTATTTTCATCTAAAAAAAAAATAGAAGCGCAAATCCAGTTTATAGATATAGCTGGTTTAGTTCAAAACGCTTCCAAAGGAGAAGGATTAGGAAATAAATTTCTTGGGCATATTAGAGATGTAGATGCTATTTGTCATGTAGTAAAATGCTTTGATAATCCAAATATTATTCATCTGATGAATAAAATAGATCCTACCAAAGATAGTGATATTATCGAAACAGAATTAATTTTATCAGATATAGAACAAATAGATAGAAGATTGAACAAAATAAAACAACAACAAAATAAAAATAAAAAAAAAGAAACAGAAAATGAATTACAAATTTTAACAAAATTAAAACAACATTTAGAAAATGAAAAACCTCTTTCGGAATTTAATTTTAATTTAGAAGAAAAAAAAATAATAAAAAATTTTAATTTATTATCATTAAAACCTATGATTTATATTGGTAATTTTGAAGAAAAAGATTTAAAAAATTTACAATATAATATTTTTTTTCAACAAATGAATTTATATAGCTTTCGCAAAAATCGACCTTTTTTGCCTACTTGTATATTATTAGAAAAACAAAAAACAAATTACGACATACCAATGAAAAATCATCAAAGTGAATCTTTAAAAAAAATTATTCAACAAAGCTATAAAATGTTAAATTTAAAAACTTATTTTACCGTAGGGGAAAAAGAAGCACATGCTTGGACTTTTATAGACGGAATGAAAACGCCAGAATGTGCTGGTTTAATTCATACAGATTTTCAACATGGTTTTATAAAAGCTAAAATTTTTAATTATGAAGATTTGATTAAATATGAAAATTTAAACAAATTAAAAGAAAAAGGTAAAATTAGATTGGAAAGTAAAAATTATTTGGTAAAAGACGGAGATATTATCACTTTCTATTTTAATGTTTAAGGTGATTTGTAAAATAATCTTTTCGAAAAATTTTTTATTATGAAACAATAATTTAATCTAAATGCGAAAATAAATAAAAAGGAAGTTGAAGAAAAAAGTGAAAAGCGAATATAAAGAGACTTTATTAATGCCTCAAACAAATTTTCCCATGAAAGGTAATTTGCATAAAAAAGAAATTGATATTGAAAAATATTGGGAAAAAATTAATCTTTATCAAAAAATTTTAGAACAAAACAAAAATCAACCTCATTTTATATTGCATGATGGTCCGCCTTACGCAAATGGTAATATTCATATAGGCCATGCTTTGAATAAAATTTTAAAAGATTTTATATTACGTTTTAAAAATATGCAAGGTTATTATACACCTTATATTCCTGGATGGGATACGCATGGTCTACCAATTGAAATTGCTGTTTTGAAAAAAATTAAAAAAAATCAACTTAATAATAATAATGAATTTCTACAAAAATGTAAAAATTTCGCTCTCACTTTTGTCGAAAAACAAAAAGAAAGCTTTAAAAGATTAGGCATTTTAGGAGATTGGAATAATTCTTATTTAACTTGCGATAATACTTTTGTAGCCAATGAAATTCGGATTTTTGGCAAAATGATAGCTCAAAATTTTATTTTTAAACAATTAAAACCTATTTATTGGTCTCCTTTTTTACAATCCGTTTTAGCAGAATCAGAAATAGAATATCAAGAAAAACAATCTTTATCTATTTTTGTCAGTTTTAGATTATTAGCTGCTGATTTTTTAAAAAATGCTTATTTATTAGTTTGGACTACTACACCTTGGACTTTACCAGCTAACGTAGCTATTTGTGTTCATCCTGAGAAAGATTATCATTTAATTCAAAACAATAAAAAAAAATATATAGTTATCGCGAATAATTTAGAAAATTTACGTCATAAATTAAACTGGACAACATTACAAATATTAAGAACTTTTAAAGGGAAATTTTTAGAAAACTTAACATACGAAAATACTTTATTTAATATTCATCATAAAGTAATAACGGATAATTTCGTACTAGATAACGAAGGAACAGGATTAGTTCATATAGCACCAGGACATGGTCATGAAGATTTTTTAATCAGTAAAAAATATAAATTACCTATTTTATGTAGTGTAGATAAAAAAGGTTTAATGACTAATATAGCAGGAATTTATCAAGATATATTTTACGAAGAAGCCAATAATATGATTATTAAAGATCTACAAAAAAAAGATCTTTTAGTTAAAAAAGAAATTATTATACATGCCTATCCTCATGATGATCGTATTAAAAAGCCTGTCTTTTTGTTAGCTATTCCCCAATGGTTTTTAAATATTAAAAAAATCAAAAAAGAAATTCTTTCGCAAATTGATCAAATTCAATGGTATCCACAATGGGGAAAAATTAAAATGCATAATATGATTGATAATAGAGAAGATTGGGTTATTAGTAGACAAAAAAAATGGGGAGTACCTATTCCTATTTTCTATACTGAAAACGAAGAACCAATTTTAGATGAATATGTAATTAATCATGTAGCAAATTTATTCGAAAAACATGGAAAAGAAATTTGGTTCAAATGGAAAGTCGAAGATTTATTACCCCACGGATATAAACATCCGAAAAGTCCTAATAATATTTTCACTAAAGAAAAAGATATTTTAGATGTATGGTTTGATTCAGGAACTTCTTATAACATATTAAAATCTTTGTCTCCGCATTTTTTCCCCGCAAATGTCTATCTAGAAGGAGCGGATCAATATCGTGGTTGGTTCAATTCTTCACTTATTACAGCTACTATAGCCTTTAAACAAGCACCTTATAAACAAATAATAACACATGGTTTTGTATTAGATGGTAAAGGACAAAAAATGAGCAAATCACTTAATAATGTTATTGATCCTTTAATGATTATCAAACAAAAAGGAGCAGATATTTTAAGATTATGGGTTGCGAATATTAATTACAATGCTGATGTAAAAATTGATGATGTAATTTTAAAACAAATAGAAGAAAAATATCGTAAAATTAGAAATATTATACGTTTTATGCTAGGTAATTTAAATAATTTTAATGATCAAAAAAATTATATTCCTTTAGTACAAAGAAATCCTATTCATCAGATAATAATCTTTGAATTTCAAGAAATAGTATTGAAAATTATTAAATATTATGAAAATTATAATTTTGAAAAAATAATGCATCTTTTATACCCTTTTATAACAAACAAGATAAGTGCTTTTTATTTAGATTTTGCAAAAGATATTCTTTATATAGAAAAAGAAAACAATACGGAAAGAAGGATGATTCAATCCAATATTTATGATTTATTAATTTATTTATTAAAAATTTTAACTCCGATTATCCCTCATACCACATCAGAAGCTTATCAAGCGTTAACTTGTAAAAATAAATTAGACATTTACTTGGAAAAAATACCGCAAATCAATGAACTTCAAAATATAATTAACCAAAATGAAAAAGAATTTGAAAAAATTCAAAAATCTTTTAATTTATTTTTTAAATTAAGAGAGGAAGTTTTAAAAAATTTAGAAGAAGCAAGACAACAAAAAATTATCAATAAATCTTTACAAGTCAAATTAATTTTAAAATTACCAAGTGAATATATAAAAGCTTTAGAAATTTTAAAAATTAAAGACAAGTTAAATCAATTGTTAATTGTATCTCAAATTCAAATAAATGAACAAAAAAATTTATTAATTCAAATTATCCCCGCAATGGGTTCTAGTTGTCCAAGATGTTGGAATATCTTTTTACACAAAAAAGAAAATGATTTATGTCAACGTTGTTGTAATATTTTAAAAAGTAATCAATAATTTTATTAGATAAGGGAGTTTGTTTTTATTGAAAATTAAAATTATGTTAGAAAAACAAAAAAAAAAATAAAGAAAAATTTTTTACACAAAAAAATATTAAAATATTGATTATAACCATGATTTTGTGTTTGGGTTATATTTTACAAGATGTTATTTTTTTGAGTGAAGAATATGATATTAAATTATATACTTCTGGTATTCACGGCATCGGAGATGCTATTGCTAAAATTATAAAAGAAACTAATTTGTTATATCCTTTATCTCAAAAATATTATTTTGTGAGTTTATTCGCTGCTATCTTTTTTCTAACTATTAATATTTTTTTATTTTTATTTATTGCATGGCCTAAATTAGATTTAAGATTTAGTATTAATTCATTAATTTATAGTTTTTTTTTCACCATATGTTTAATTATTTTAAATTTTTTAATTAAAGATGAAAATAGCAAATTGAGCAAAATCAAATATTGTTTTGGTTTTTTCAGCAAAGAAGATAAGTTTGGTTTGTCTTTTTTAAGAGTCTTAATTAGCGCTATAATATCTGGTATAATTCATGGTATTTGTATTCGTATAGGGAGTTCTACCGCTGGAACGGATATCATAGCTAAATATCTTTCTATTTATAAAAAAAAAGATATATCTCTAATTATAGGTATATTGAATTATTTGATAGGTATTATAGCTGTTATTTTTTTAAGTATTTATAACAAGAAATTAGATTATGAAGGGTTGTTTTTGACTTTTTTCAAAACAACTTTAACTACTTTAATTATTTATCTTATTATGAAAATTAATTTTAAAAAAATTAATCCTCATATTGAAATATCAAAAAGGAAACATAAAAAAATTAATTAATGGATATTTTTATATCAAGATTTAAATCTTATCTAAAAGAAGAATTATTGTTATCAAATAACACAATAGTTTCTTATTGTTATGATATTAAACAATATTTAAGTTTTATTAAAAACCATTTGCAAATATCTAAAATAAAAGAAATTAAACTTGAACATATCTCTCTTTTTTTAGAAAATATAAAAAAATATTTAACAAATAGCAAAACACTAGCAAGAAAAATAATTACAATTAAAAAATTCCATTCTTTTTTACTTTTAGAAAAAGAAGTTTATTCCGATATAACTATTATTTTAAAAATACCTAAAATGAATCAAACTTTACCATCAGTATTATCGGTAAAAGAAATTTGTTTTTTTTTAAAAAAAATTCCCAAAAATCAACAACATATCTATTTAAGAAATAAAGCTTTATTTGAATTAATGTATAGTTCAGGATTAAGAATATCAGAAACTTTAAATTTAAATTTAAAAGATTTAGATTTAAATAAAGGATTTGTTTTTATAAAAGGAAAAGGTTCTAAAGAAAGAATGGTGCCTATTACTCAACGAACTATCCAAAACATTCGAAAATACTTAACTAAATCTCGTGATATTTTACTTAAAAATAAAAAAAATTCTTGGTTATTTGTTAATCTCATAGGAGAACAATTGTCACGGCAGGGTTGTTACAAAATTTTTAAAAAAATAACTAAATTAGCCAAATTAAAAAACAATTGTTATCCTCATACCTTAAGACACTCTTTCGCGACTCATCTATTAGAAAATGGAATTGATTTAAGAACTTTACAACGTATTTTAGGACATGAAGATATCTCAACGACACAAATTTATACCCACGTTAGCCAAAAATATTTAAAAAAAATATATTTAAAATACCATCCGCGAGCTTTAAAATAAAAAAATAATATTAAAAACATTCTTTTTTTGCATTCGAAAAACGGAGAAAAGTTCGGATTATGAAAATATATCCTTTAAATTTATTCATTTGCCCTCAATTATTTTTTATAGAACAAAAAAAAAAATTATTGCAAAGAATTTGTCAAAAATATCATTACCATTTCATCGAACAATCCTTAGAAAAAGATAATTATGAAAATATTTTAATAAAATTAAAACAGGAGTTATTGACAAATTCTTTTTTATTTCAAAAAAAACTGATTTTAATTAACAACATTTCCTTTTTATTTAACCAAAAAAATATTGATTTAAAATTTTTAATCAATTATTTTAAAAATCCTCGTAATGATATTATTATTTATTTAACAGAAATAAAAGAAAATAATTTTCCACTTGATATTAAAAAAAATTTAATAAATTTATTTCATATAGAAAAAAAAAAATTACTTCAAACAAAAGATTTATTCAAATATATAGAAAATCTTTTTATTAAGGATAATTTCAATATTACTTCAAAATTAATAAATAAATTAGCAGAAAAAACAAATAATAATCTATTTTGGTTACACGAAAATATTAATAAAATAAAAATATATCATTTACCTCAAAAAAAAATAGAAGATCCTAAAATATTTGAAATATTAATTCCTGATGAAGAAAATAATATTTTTCTATTCATCAAATATTTAATTAAAAATAATTATTCTATTGAAACATTAATATTTTTTGAAAATTTAATAAAACAAAAAAAAAATGACATTTTTATTATTATTCATCAAATTATCAAAAAATTACAAGATATAATAATAACTAAAAACTTATTAAACAACGAATATACACGAGAACAAATAGCTACTATTTTAAAATATTCTTCTTCTCAAATTTACTTTTTTATTAAAGAAATTCAAACTTTAGAAATAGAAAAAATTAAAAAACTGTTTATTTTTTTTACAGATTTATATTATGAAATAAAACAAGGTTTAAAAGAAGCAAAAACAAGTTTAGAAATGTTTTTAATAAATCAAATTGTAAATTACAATATAGAAAAAAAATAAAAAATTATTTATTTTAAAATTGAGTTAATTTGAAATAATGTAATGCTACCTTCCCTAATCACTTTCCAAGGAGTTGAAGTAGTATCAATAACAGTAGAAGAAATTTTAGAAATAGACTGATTATCAACGTAAATATAATCAACTAATTTTTGATATTGTTCAAAAATTTGATGCGGATTATTTAAAGAAGGATAACCGCTTTGATTTACGGAAGTAGTTTTCATAGGTCCTTTGATTCTTAAAATTTTCAAAGCTAATGGATGATTAGGTATTCTAATTCCTACTTTTTTTTCTTTGGTTTTTTGATAATATTTAATAGTCGTCGGAACAATCAAAGTTAAAGGTCCTGGCCAAAAAAAACTAGCTACTTTTTGTACTTTTGAATCAAATATAGCAATTTCTTTTGTTTGCTCTAAAGAACAACATAAAACAGCGATTTGTTTGTTTAAATCACGTTTTTTAATTTGAAAAATTTTCAATAAACTTTCTTTATCATAAAGAGTAGTACCTATGCCATAAACAGTATCTGTAGGAAAAATAATAATTTTATGCTTTAACATAACAATATTCAAATAAAATTATAACCTTTCTTTCTTTTTTTTATTAAATTCACTAATTAAAGGTTGGATAAGCAAATCGATTTTACCTTCCATAAATAAATCTAATTTTTGTAAAGTCAAATTTACTCTATGATCAGTTACTCTATTTTGTGTATAATTATAAGTTCTAATTTTCTCACTACGCTCACCTTTGCCTATTAAATTTTTTTTAATATCATTTTGAATTTGTTTTTGTTGTGATTCCATCTGATGACTAATTTTATTCTGTAATAATTGGAAAGCTTTTTCTTTGTTTTGATGTTGACTTTTAGCTATTTGACAAGCAATACTAATTCCTGTAGGAAAATGTGTTAAACGAACAGCTGATTTTGTTGTATTAACAGATTGACCTCCTGGTCCACTGGCGTTAAAAGTATCTACACGGATATCATTCCAATTTAATGTTATTTTTGATTTTTGAATATCAGGGGTAACTAAAACTTTAATTGTAGAAGTTTGAATACGTCCTTGTTTTTCTGTTAAAGGAATTCGTTGAACTCTATGAACTCCCGATTCATATTTGAAAAAAGAGTAGACATTTTTTCCATAAATTATTGCGGTTAAAGAAGCGATCCCATTTTTCAGCCCTGGAACAAAATGAACAATTTCTGTTCGCCAGTTTTGACTTTCGACATATTTCATATAGGCTCTAAATAAATCAGCTACAAAAAGATTAGATTCATCTCCGCCCACGGCCCCTTTAATTTCGAGAATAATATTTTTTTCATCATTCTTTTCTTTAGAAGATAACAATATTTGTAATTTTTTTAATATCTTAGAAATTTTTTCCCTTAACAAATCATATTCTTCCTGTGCTAATAACAAAAACTCTTTTTCATTAGAACATTTTTGAGATGTTTTAATAATTTCTTTAATTTGTACTTCTTCTTCTTTTAATTTTAAATATTGATCATAATACAAAACTATTTTTTCTAATTCTCCCAATTTTTTTAAAAAATGAACATCTTTTAAATATTCTTTATTTTCTAAAATTTTTTTTTGCAAAAAAAGATATTTTTGTTTTATAACTTCTAATTGTTCTAACATAAAAAAATATATTTCTTTTCCCTTCGAAAAACAAATTATCATAAATTTTTATGATTTGAATTTATTCATTAAATATCGATTTCTCGAAAACATAATAAATTTAAATCGAAATCAAATTTTTTAATCCCTGTCATACCATGACGATTTTTAGCTATAATTAATTCTGTATAATCTGAACTGCTACTTGGTTCTGAACTACTATTTGGTAATGATTCTTTACTTTTTTTATAATAATTAGGACGATATAAAAACATAACAATATCAGCATCTTGTTCTATGCTACCTGAATCCCTTAAATCAGATAAAATAGGTTTTTTATCCTCTCTTTTTTCAACTTCTCTAGATAACTGTGATAACGCTATTACTGGAATTTTTAATTCTCTCGCCATTTGTTTTAAACTTTTAGAAATATCAGATACTTCCTCTTGACGATTACTAAAACCATGATAAAAATTTTTATTACTTTTTTGAATTAATTGTAGATAATCAATAATAACTATATCTAATTTATTTTGTTTTTTTAATTGTCTACATTGAGCGCGAATATCTAAAATATTAACTGTAGCAGAATCATCGAAATAAATATTAAGAGAATTCATATTTTTTATCGAAACTTTTAATGCAGCAATTTCTTTTTCATTTAATAAACCTAATTGAATTTTTTTATGAACAATATAACTACTAGCACTTAATATACGTGAACCTAATTGTTCATTAGACATTTCCAAACTAAAAATAGCAATCGAGGGTTTTTGCGGATTAACACGTTCATCTGCGATATTAACTGCCAAATTCATCATAAAAGTACTTTTCCCCATAGAAGGACGAGCTGCTAAAATAATCAATTCTTCTGGTTTAAAACCTAAAGTAATATCATCTAAATTGACATAACCCGTACTTAAACCAATAATATTATGCTCACGACGAATCATGGTTTTCGTTTGTACTTCTTCTAATAAAGTCTGAAGTTTGACGAAATTACGATTTTCTTTTTTTTTTGAAATTTGAAACATTTTTTCTTCTACAAAATTCAAAAAACTCTGTGAATCTATTTCTGTATTATTAATACCTTCATAAAAAATCATTGAAGCTGTATGAATGATATTTCGTTTCAAAGAAGCATCTAAAACCAAATCAATATAATTATCTAGATGATAAAAAGAAGGGATAACAATACCTAACTTAACTAAATATTCTCTACCTCCTTCGATTAACTGCCCCCTTTTTTTTAACAATAAATATACAACATAATAATCAATATTTTTTTCTTCTTTGAATAAATCTTCCATCGCTGAAAAAATATGTTGATGAAAAGGATTAAAAAAATCAGTTGCTTTTAAACGATCGATAACATCAACAATTTTCGTAGGATCTAAAAAAATAATCCCCAAAATAGATTGTTCAGCCTCTAAATAATAAGGTAATTTAATATTTTCATTTATCATAATTATTTTTTATCAATAGTTTCAGATTCGACATTAATAATAAAGGAAGCTACAATATCTTTAGTTAACACAACATTTGCTTTATACTTGCCTAAAGAATTAATCTCACTATCTAAAACTAACTTTTTTTTATTAAGAAAAATATTATGTTCTTTATAAAAAGTATTAATAATTTGTTTTAAAGTAATTTTACCATAAATTCTACCTTGAGGACCGATAGGAGTAGTTAAGGTAATTTGTTTATCATCTATATCTTTTTTCAATTGCTTCATCAAAAGCATATGTTTGAAATCTTGTTCTTCTTTTATTTTTTTTTCTTTTTCTATTTTTTTAATATTTGATGCATTAGCCAAAAGAGCCTTTCGTTCTTTAATTAAAAAATTACCATAACCTAAATTAATTTCTATAATATCATTTTTCTTTCCTTTATTAGGAATATCTTCTAACAAAATAATTTTCATATTTTTCAAACCTTCTTTATATTCTATAGATAATATATTTTTTAATTTTTCTACTACTTCTTCGATATTATTTCCCTCTATTTGAGTAGCAGCACTATTAATATGTCCACCACCGCCCATTTGTTCCATAATTACTTGTACATTAACATCATTATAAGAACGTGCACTAATACCTATTTTATTCTCTTGTAATTTACCAATAGTAAAAGCTGCACTAATATTATGGATATTAAGAGCATTTTCAGAAACTTTAGCTAAAAAAGTTCTATTATCTCGAACAATTTCACTTTTCATAATAGCATATTTTTCTTTATAAACTTCCATTTTGGAAATTAACTCATTAATTTCTTGTATCTTCGATAATTCTTCTCTTAACCAAAATTTAATAAGCGAACCATCAGCTCCTATAGAAACTAATTTAGCAGCAGCTTCTAAAGTACGAGAAGTAGTACGATAAGTGAAATAATTAGTATCAATAACAATTCCTCCATACATTAAACTAGCAACCAAATGAGGAATAACTATCTCTTTTTTAAAAAAAGCAATTAATTCAATCAAAATTTCCACAGTCGAAGAAGATAAAGAATCCACATAAGAAAAAATATTAGGAATAATTTCTTCTGTAGCACGATGATGATCAATAATTATAATACGTGAAGTTAAATTTAATAATTCTTGATTATAAAAAATATTTTTACTTTGTGTATCTAAAATTACTAATAAAGAATTATTATCAATCATCTTAATTGTTTTTTTAACATTTATAATTTGTTGTATAATTTTTGGTTCTTCTTTTTTTAAATGACTATAAATCATTTTAAAATTCGGATTAATAAGTTCTTCTTCATCTAAAACTAAATAGTGTTTAAAATTATTATTTAAAGTTGATGCAATTTGATAAAAAGCAATCATTGAAGAAAAAGAATCTAAATCAGGATAAATATGACCAATAATAAAACAACTATGATGTTTTTGTACTAAATCTTGAATAATTTCTGCATTAACTCTAGAAATAACTTTAGAATTATTAATTAAAGTTGTAGTAGTCGCACCAAAATATTTTATCTTTTGGCCCTCAATATTAACAACAGCTTGATCGCCGCCTCTTCTTTGGGCTAATTCAATAGCATTTTGAGCTAAAGTAGCGATTTTATTATAAGGCAAATTATAACAAGCTACCCCTATAGATAAAGTAATTTTTAATTTATACTTATTAGAAATATCACGAATAGTTTTTAAAATAGAAAATTTATCTTCTACAATTTTATCTAATTGTTGACGATTTAACAAAAGCAAAAATTTGTCATCACTTAATTGTTTTAAATAATTTTCATATGTATCAAAAAAATCTGATAAAGCACTGAGATATTCTACTTTAATTTGTGATTGTTCAGATAAATCACAATTTTTTAAAGAATTTTCAAAATTATCAAAAGATAAGAAAATAACAGTTGGTGTTTGTTGATAATAAAGTTTTTTAATTTTTTCTCTTTCTGTTACGTTAAAAAGATAAAAAACACTAAATTCTTTTTTATATAAACAATCAAAATTTTCCTGATTAATAGTTAAAATTCTTTGTGTTTCATCAGAGTTTAATAAAGCTGCCATTTCCTTGTTTAAATCATATACAGAAATATTCAAAGAAGGATTGTTAAAAATAATTCGAGAATAATTATTAATCCATTGAATTTCTTTAGTTTTAATATCAATTAAAATAATACCAATAGGGAATTCTTCGAAAACTTCTTCTCCTATTTGATTAACATAATAAGATAATTTAGACCATAAGGAAAGGCGATTTTTTAACTTTTTAATTTCAAAATGACTTTTAAAATTTAAATAAATTATGAAAATTAAAATTAATATTAATATTTTTCCGAAAATACTAAAGAACAAATTTAAAAAGTGTCTTCTTAATTCGTAAAATTCCTGAGTAACAGTTTTTTTGTCTGTTATAATTTTTTTGATTTTTTCAAAATCTACTACAATAAAATGTAAAGTAATAAAAAATAAAATCAAAAAAAGAATACTTTTTTTATGACTAAATATTTTGAATAAAATTTTTTTAAACATATTTTTTTCAAAAAACTCACTTTTCTATAAATAATTTTTTTTATTTTAAATTATTTATCTCAATTTTACATCAATTATTTATTTCTAAAATCAAACATTTTTCTATTGAAAAAATAATTAATAAAAAATAAAATAAGTTTAGGAAGAAGCCGTTAAAACGACACTAAAAGAGAAAAGATATGTTTTTCGAAAGTAAAAAACTAATCAAAAATATTTTTTACTTTTTTAAAAAATGCAATGAAAAAAGTAAAAAAAAAAATAAAACATCTAATCTAATAATACTTATAATGTTTATATTTTTAAAAACACACTAATAAAGTAAAAAAGTTAAAAAAATAAAGCCAATTTTGATTAAATTAGATTTTTTTATTATTCTTTCGGTTCTTTTTTTGCTTTTTTCATTTTTCTTATAAAACAAAAATAAAACAAAAAATATCATTTATATTAATAAAATTTTAAAAAAAATTAAAAAGTAATTTTAAAAAAGTAAAAAATATTTTTGATTAGTTTTTTACTTTCGAAAAACATATCTTTTCTCTTTTAGTGTCTTATTTCAAAATCATAACTGAAAATTAAAAAATAAAATTAAAAGTTTAAAATTTTTTTATTATATTAAACTAATTTAGTTTGGATATTTTATTTTTAGGCAACAAAAGGAAGTAAAGCCATATGTCTAGCTCTTTTAATAGCTTTAGCTAAAACTCTTTGCCATTTAGCAGAAACACCTGTAGTTCTACTAGGTAGAATTTTACCTTTATTAGTAATAAATTTTTGCAATAATTCTATGTCTTTAAAATCGATATTTTTAATTTTATTTTGAGTAAAATAACATGCTTTACGACGTTTTTTAAAATATTTCTTATTTTTTGATTGCATATTTATATTTCAAATCTATCTCCTTTTAATTAATATAGTTAACAAAAAATTGTAAAAAAATCAAAAAGGCAACTCATCATCATCTTCTATAATATTAATAGAAGCATCTTTTAAATTATTTTTCTTTTTAAGATCATTAATATTATTTCCATTAGAATAATTATTCTCATTAGAAGAATTATTTTCATTAAAAGAATGATTTTCATTAAATTTTTGATTATCTTTTTTCGATTCTAAAAATTGAACAGAATCGCAACTAACTTGAGTCGAAAATTGTTTCTGACCGCTTTCATTATTATAACTACTAACTCTAATACTACCTTCTACTCCTAACAAGGAACCTTTAGTAATATATTTAGCTAAATTTTCTGCTTGACGACGCCACGCAACACAAAGAATAAAATCTGTTTCTCTAACACCTGTAGAATTACTAAAATTTCTATTCACCGCTAAGGTAAAACGTACTAAAGGAATATCGCCATTATTTGCAAAACTTAATTCGGGATCTTTTGTAATTCTTCCCACCAAAATTACTTTATTAATCATTTATTTTTTTTCCTCTGTTTTAAAACAATAAATCGAATAATTTCTTCCATAATATTAGCTATACGATTAAATTCATTTATAGTCTCTGTATTAGCTTCGACCAATAAATTATTATAAAAACCCTTATCGAATTTTTTAATAGGATAAGCTAAAGTTTTCAATTCGGATTCTATTTTGAAATCCAAAATTTTCCCTTCATTATTATTAAAAATTTTACTAATATCATTGTTAATTTTTTTAATATGATTTTCTTCTAATTTAGGATTTAAAATATACATTATCTCGTATTCTCTCATTGACACTATTCTATCGAACCTCTCTTTTTTTAATAGACTATTATATACTATTAATAAATAAATTAATAAAAATAAGATTATACTTTAAATTTTTACAAGTTTTTTCAATGATTATTATATTTTGGCAAAAAACTAAAGATATAAAAAGATATAAAAAACAAATCTATAATGCTAAAAATTTAATAAAACTAACTAACATTTTGTCATTTTGCTTAATATCCTAGAATAATTTTATCAAATAACCAAAAAAATGTCAAATTAAGATTTAAAAAATATTAATACCTAATTTTTGTTTAATTTGAGAAATTTTTCTTTCTGTAATTTCACGTGATTTACATGCTCCATCTTCTAAAATCTGATATAAATAATTATTTTTTTGACAAATACGAAATTGTTCTTGAATGGAAAAAAGTGTTTCAGATACTAAATTAGCGACTTCTTCTTTGAATTTTTTATAAGAAAAATTTTGAAAATAATTAACAGTATTATCCAAAGTCCAATTTCTAAGAGCTGCGTAAATAACTAAAAGATTTGAAATACCAGGTTGTTTTTCTACGTCGTAATTGATTTTATTTTCTAAATCAGTAACAGCTTTCATAATCTTATCTCTTGTTTTTTCTAAATCTTCTAAAAGAAAAATGCAACCTTTGTCATCAATATTATTTTTGACTTTACTTTTGCTCATTTTTTTCAAAGGATTACTTAAAGATTTAATTGTATGACCTATTGGCATAAATTCAGGAATAACAAAAGTTTCTCCATATAAATTATTAAAACGATTTGCTAAAAGACGAGTAAGTTCTAAATGTTGTTTTTGATCTTGCCCTACGGGAACAATATTAGCATCATAAATTAAAATATCAGCAGCCATTAAAACAGGATAAGTAAAATAAGAAGTTCTAATAGATTGAAAAGAATTTCGCATTTGATATTTTTCTTTAAATTGATTCATACGTTTTAATTCACCCATATAAGAAGTTGATTCTAAAATATAACTTAAATAAGTATGTTGTGGTACTTCTGATTGAATAAATAAATTAATTTTAGAAAGATCAAAACCTACCGATAAGTAAAGTAAAGCAGTTTTTAAAATTCTTTCCTTAAGTAAATTAGGTTTTTGAAAAATAGTTAAAGCATGAAGATCCGCGATAAAAAGATAAAAATCATATTCTAAATGAAATTTATTTTGAAACAAAATCAATGGTTTAATAACTCCTAAATAATTACCTAAAGTTAATTCCCCCGTTGGTTTAATTCCCGTCACTAATCTTTTTTTCATTTTTTTTCTAAATCCCTATCGACTAAATTTATCTTTTTGATCTTTTGATTATAATTTAATTTCGAAAAATGAATATTACTTAAACTACCTGATATTCTATTTTGAAAAAAAAACTTCTCATTTAATTTATTTTTTAAATAAAAAATCAAAATAAAGAATAATACAAAAATAAATAAAAATGAAAATAAAGTTAATAAAACTAATAATTTTTCTGGTAAAATTTGTTTCATTTCTAAACTCAACTCTTTTCCAAATAATTTAAAATGTATTGGGCACTGAACTATTGGATAAGGAAAAAAACACTCTCCTATTTCATCATTACATTCATTTCTAAAAAAAATTAAGATATAAAATGTTAATACAAAAATGAAAGGATGTAAAAAAGTAAAAATAACTTCTTTTTTATTAGAAAGGCGAATTGAAAAAGGAATAAAAAATAAAAAAAATAAAGTGAAACCGAAAAAGGTTACATAAATATGTTGAAAAGTATGAATAGAAGTAAAAAAATCAAGTTTAAAATCTTCTTTCCACAAAGGATGTAATATAAAATTGTAAAAAATAGAAGTTAACAAAGAATTGACTAATACAGCGAAAAAACAAATAGAATAATTTTGTTGATTTTTTCGACTTATTTTTTTAAAAATGGAAAATAAAATAATTACAATAGTTATAATAGTGTGGCAAGTGAAATAAAATAAATTATAACTTATTCCCTTTATAAAATTAAATTTGTTATCTTTTATAAAAAAAGTCCACAAAAAAGTAAAAATAGAAAAAAATAATAGAATAAAAAAATATAATTTTCCCTTAAGACTTAATTCAGAAAATAAAGAATAACTATTTTTTATTTTTTTTCTTGATAAAAAATATTTTTTAATTTTATTTGCTGTTTTTTTTTTATTAATTATTTTTTTCATTTATTTTTATTTTTCATCCTATTTATTTTCTAAATATAATATAACATTTTTTAAAAAAAATAAAAATTTCTCTTTTACTTTAATTAACAACGAAAGGAATTATTAAATATAAAAGATTAGGTTCTTCTTCGCTAATAATTAAAAAAGGTTTAAAGGAATTTTGGTAAAAAATTTTAATTTCTTTTACCGAAAAAACTTTTAAAATTTCTTCTAAATATTTAACATTAAAAGAAGCTATGATTTCTTTATCTATAAATTGTTCTAAAAGAAAAAGTTCCTCTAAAGCTTTACCTATTTCCTCACTACAAGAAGTAATTTGTATTTTATTTTCTTTTAAAATATGTAAATAAATCTGATTATTTGTTAAATAACTTTCTTTAGGTAAAAATAAAGAAACTCTTTCTAAAGTTTTTAAAAAATTATCTTTATTTATTTTTAAAAAATAAGGAAAATTATTCTTTTCTATAAGAGGCAAAAGGGGATAGTGACCTTCCAATAAAGAAGTTTGGAAAAATAGATAATCATTACACAAAAAAAACTTACTTTCGTCTATAAATATTCTTAATTTACCTTCTTTTTGTTGTTCTAATAATTTAAGTAATTCTTCTAAACTCTTATTAGGTATAACAACATTAAAATCAGAATAATTTAAATTTAATTTTATTTTTTTCTGACTAAAATGAAAAGAATCAGTAGCGGAAACAACTAAAAAATTATCACAATAATTAAAATTAACACCCGTAAGAATCATTTTATTTTTATCCTTAGAAACAGTAATATTAATCTCTTTAATTATTTTCTTAAACAAAATACTTTCTATTTCAAAATAATTTAAACTATTAAATGAAAAATTATTTAAAGGAAAATTATCCAAATCAATTGTTTTCAGTTTATATTCAGAATAATCAGTTTTAATAACTAAAAATTTATTTTCCATTGAAGCAAAATAAACGGTATTGTAATTTATTTTTTTCATTATATCAATTAAATATTTACCTAATATCAATATAGAACCTTTTTGTTTAACTTGTAAACTATGATCTTCTATTTTAATACGTACTGATACATTCATATTACTTGCTTCTAAAAATAAAATATTTTGTTGTACTTCAAGTTTAAGTGAATGATAAATAGGGAAAAAAGTTTTTTGAGGAAGTATTTTTTGGATTTGTAACAAATAATGTAAAAAAACTTCTCTATTAATTTCAAAATTCATGTTTTTTAACACTCAAATGACTTCATTAATTATTTATTTTAGTTAAAAGTAATTGAATTACTTTTTTCAATTCTTCCTCTTCCTCGATTTTTTTTTTAATTTTTTTAAAAGCTTTCAAAACAGATGAATATTTACGGTCAAGTAAAAAAGCAATCATTTTGAATGATAAATTATTAAAATTCTTTAGTAAATAAATTGTAATATGTCGAGGAAGTGTATATTTAGAATTTTTTTTTTTGCCCATTAAATTTCTGATACTTATATTATAAAATTTACTAATTATATTTTTTATTTTTTCTGCATCAATTTCATCTTTATCAATATTTTTTTTTGTTTTTAAAATTGGTTGTAAAGAATTAATAGTATTTTTTAAATTTATTTCCAAATCATAAATTTGAGTATAATTTAAAATTCTTAATAAAGCGCCTTCCATTTCTCGAATATTATCATTAAAATTTGAAGAAATAAACTCCAAAACTTCTTTTTTAAATTTAAAATTCTCACCTTGTAATTCGAATATCTTTTGTTTTAAAATATCTAAACGATGTTTAGCATCTGGCTTTTGAATATCTACTACTAATCCTGCTTTAAAACGATTAGTTAATCTTTCCATAATATTATTCAATTCGGAAACAGGTTTATCACTAGTAATAACTATTTGTTTTTTATTCAAATTTAGATAATCAAAAAGTTTAAAAAATTCCATTTGAGTTCTTCGAGCTTCGGCCATAATTTGAATATCATCTACTAAAAGAACATCTATATTACGATATTTTTCATTAAAATCATCCATTCTTTCTTTTCTTAATTGATTAGTAAAATCTTCTATAAAACCATCAGCTTTGATATACAAAACTTTTTTATAATTTGAATTAGCAATAATATGATTCCCAATGGCTTGCATCAAATGAGTTTTACCTAAACCTATAGAGCCAAAAATATATAAAGGATTAGTTTTTACTTCTTCACTTTCAGCAATCTTCTTAGCCATTTTAAAAGCGAAAATATTACTATTACCTACAACAAAATTATCAAAATTATAATTAATTTCCAATTTTCCTTGATGATAACTATTAAAACTAATTCTTTTTTCTTCAATTTTAAATTGTTTTTTTTCTTTTATTTCCTCTAACGAAACGAACTTAAAAAAAATCTTCTCTTCTGAATATTTTTTTAAAATTTCTTTTATTTTTTTTAAATAAATTTTTACCATTTTACTTTTAATAAATTCATTTTCAACTAAAATAAAAAAAGTTTGATTTTCTATTTTATATGGTGCTTTTATATTTGAAAAGTTTTCTTTAAATACTTCATCGCTATAAATCAATGATAATTCTTCTAGAATTTTTTTCCAGATTTCCCCCATATATTTTAATGATGATTCTTTTATTTTCATTAGATAAATTTACCTCATTGAAATATAGTTATTAAGATATGTCATAAAAAGAAATAAAAAGTTAGATTTTTTCAAAAAAATTGATTATTAAAAAATTTCAATAATCAAAGAAAAATAGGAATCAAACACTACAACTTTCGCATTCGTCAATTTTTAATTTTTTAGTACGAGTATAATAAAGTGTTTTAATTTTCTTTTTGTGAGCATATAAATAATATCTAGCAAGTTCCCTTGTTGTTATATCAGAAGTAATACATAATTCGAAAGAAATACCTTGATCAATATGTTTTTGAGCTGTCGCGATGACATCAATTAATTTAAATTTATCCATCAAATAAGCAGTTTGGTACATAAAGCCATATTCTTCTAAACCAGGAGCTGGGAAATAAGTTTTAGAATTTCCGTAAGTTCTTTCTTCGACTAATTGACGAATCGGAGTTAAAGATGGGGTAGCCGACATAATATAACCAATAGAACCATTAGGAGCAACAGCTAAACGATGAGAATTATATAAACCATATTTCATAACTTTATTTTTCAACATTTGCCAATCTTCATCCGAAGGAAGATTAATATCTGAAAAAATTTTTTTAACTCGTGGTAATTTAGGATAAATAGCTTTTTTATCTTGGAAATATTCACCGCTAGCGTATTTGGATTTTTCAAATTGAAAAAATTTTTCCCCTGTTTCTTCAGCTTTTAAACAAGAATAAAGTAAAGAAAAATAATTAACTGCATTAAAAAAAACATCAATCAGTTCTAAATCTTCAGGACTACCAAATTCAATTAATTCAGTTGAAATGAAACCATGATGACCCATAATACCAAAACCAACACTTCGATTTAAACGATTAGCTTTCGCTACTCCAGGAACATGATTAATATTAGTATTCAAAGATACTGAATTCATAATTTCCATAGCAGCAAAAACAGTTTCTTTCAAAGCTTTATTTTTTAACATATTACCCATATGACCAGAAGCTAAATTACAAGAAACATCCATTCCAATTTGATCTAATTCTCTTTTTTCGTAATTAGCATAATGAGAGGTAATAGTTGGTTGCAAGATCTCAGTACATAAATTAGAAAATTTAATTTTATTATTCAAAGCATTTGCGCTATTTACATTATCACAAAACATTAAATAAGGATAACCTGATTCTCCTTGTAATAAAGCAATTAATTCTAATAATTTACGAGGATCAATAAATTTTTTTCTAATTTTAGAATTATTTAATAGAATATCATACCATTTATCCATTTCCACGCTAATATCAGCAAAATTTAAACCATATTCTTTAAAAATAGTATGCGGATAAAAACAAGCCATTTTTTCATTTTTTTTAGCTAAAGATATCATTTTATCAGGAATTATTACCCCTAAAGAAAGCGTTTTCAATCTAACATCTTCATCAGCATTAAGTTTTTTCGAATTTAAAAAATCTTCAATATCAGCGTGGAAAACATTTAAATAAGCAGCCCCAGCGCCTAATCTTTGTCCCATCTGATCAGCATATCGAAAAGCATGATCAAGTAGTTTCGCAACGCCAATAACACCTTTACAAGCATTTTTGATATCTTTAATATTTTCTCCTTTAGCTCGTAAATTAGTTAAATTAATAGAAACACCGCCTCCGATTTTAGAAAGTTGCATAGAAAATTCTAAAATTCTAGCGATATCGTTCAAAGAATCACCCATTTCTAATAGAAAACAAGAAACTAATTCTCCTCTTTTTTTCAAACCTGTATTTAATAAAGTAGGAGTAGCAGGTGTTAAATTTTGTTTAATCAAATTTTCAGCCAGTTGCAAAGCTAAATCAATTTTACCCGAAGCATGATATAAAGCATTTACCGCTAAACGATCCTCGTAAGTTTCAAGATATTCTTTTTTATCTCTAGTTTTGAGCGAAAAATCATTATAGAATTTAAAAGCAGCTATAAAAGACGGGAAAATGAATTTTTCTTGATAAATCCTTTGATAAACTTTTTTAATATCATCAAATTTATATTTTTCTAAGAAATCTTTTTCATAATAATTATTTTCTATTAAAAAATTTAATTTTTGTTTTAAAGTTGGAAACTTTTTTAATTTCGGCTTTATTTCTTTTTTTAAATAACAATTAACAGCTTCTTTGTCTTTTTTAATATCCTTAATTTTTCCTTCTTCATCTATAATTTGGTTATTTAAAATAATCCATTCGGGAATTTTATTTTTTTGTTTTTTATTCTTTTTGTAATTTTCAAGCCATTCAGTTAAAAATAAAACATCTTCGTTAAATCCTTGTCCTTCGAATTTTAAAACTAAAGGAATATTGAATTTTTGAGATATTAATTCTCCTGCTTTTCCAAAATTATTTCCGAAATTTTTATTTCCCGAGACTGCTACACCAATTACGAAAGAAAAATATTTTTTTAGAAACGAATTAGTTACTTCTGAAACTTCCCCAAATTTAACTGTTTTTGTTACTAAAAAAATATCTTCTTCTGTATTTTTAAATTCTTTAATTTCTTCTATTTTATATCCTTTTTTTTCTATTTGTTTTACAAAATAAAAAATATTCCCTTTTTCATAACCATCATAAACTATTTTCATATTTTTTTTCACCCTTAATAATTTTATAAGAAATAAAAATAATGAAAAAAATTCATTTTTTTCTTTCGAAATTAAAATATTTTATACTTTTATTTTATCTTTAATTTTTATATTTCTTTTAATAAATTTTTTAAATATCAAATATTAAATTTTTTTAAATAAAAACAAATCATGATTTGGAAATATCATCTTTTTACTTTCTTTTAGTTTTTTTCAATCAACTTTTACTTTAATTTATTTTTTAATTTACTTTTACATATACCTAAAATTATATAAAATTTTTTTTATTAAATTACTAAATTTTTTACTAATTTTTTTATTCAAGTTTTAAAAATTTTTATATATTATTAATTAAAAACTATTATAATTAGTGAGCATAATTAAAAGAGAATAACTCAATGTTATTTTAATTATTAAGGTATTTTTTTAAAAAAATTAGTCATATTTTTTTTTATTCTATTCCACTTTTTTAAGTAGTTAGTCTTATTTTTTTTAAAATAATCACATTTTTAAATTAAAAATTTATTATATATTTTTAAATAAAAATATTGAAAAAACTGTTAAAAAAATATTTTTTTTAAAAACAATATTAAATTTAAATCTCAAAAATATATTTTTGTTTTCTTATTTTTATTTTTAAGAGTAATTATTTACATTTAGGACACTTTTTTATAAAAAAATATTCACAAAAAATATTTTTCAAATATTGAAAAAAAACATTGTTTTTAGTTTTGTTTTTGATGAAATAAAAATTATTATTCCTATGATAAATTTAAATTTAGTCACATACTTTATTAATGTGACTAAATATTTAAGTTTGAGAAAATTATTTAAAAAGTTATTGATAATTCGAAAATATTTTTAATTCAAAATCTAATTTTTTTCAAATTAAAAATTATATTAAAAAAAGAGGTTTTCTAAAAAAAATGAATCATCTAAAAAAAACGGATTTAGAAATTTATAAATCTATCTTGAAAGAAAAAAAAAGAATCAATGAAAGTTTAGAATTAATCGCTTCTGAAAATTTTGTTTCTCCAGCTGTTTTAGAAGCTCAAGGGAGCGAATTAACTAATAAGTATGCGGAGGGTTATCCTCAAAAAAGATATTATCATGGATGTCAATATTTAGATGAAATTGAAAATATAGCTATCGAAAGAGCGAAAAAACTCTTTAATGCTAAATTTGTTAATGTCCAACCTCATTCTGGCTCTCAAGCTAATATGAGTGTTTTTCATGCTTTATTAGAGCCTAATGAAATTATTTTAGGTATGTCTTTGGAATCAGGTGGACATTTAACTCATGGTTCTAAGTTTAGTTTTTCAGGTAAATTTTTTAAATCATACAGTTATGGTTTAAATCGAACAACAGAAGTCATTGATTATGAAGAAGTAAGAAAAATAGCACATCAAATTAAACCTAAAATTATTATTGCTGGAGCTTCTTCTTATTCAAGATTTATTGATTTTAGTTTTTTTAGAAAAATCGCTAATGAGGTAGGTGCTTATTTTATGGCTGATATTGCACATATTGCTGGATTAGTGGTTTGCGGATTGCACTCCTGTCCTTTATTAGCTGAAGCGGATGTCGTTACTTCAACTACTCATAAAACTTTAAGAGGTCCACGTGGAGGTATCATTTTAAGTAATAATGAAGAAATAATGAAGAAAATTAATAAAAGTGTTTTTCCTGGTATTCAAGGTGGTCCCTTAATGCATGTTATAGCAGCTAAAGCAGTTGCCTTCAAAGAGGCTTTACAAAAAGATTTTTTTATTTATCAAAAACAAGTATTGAGCAATACTAAAACATTATCAAATTTATTACAATTTTTAGGTTATCGTATAATCAGCGGACAAACCGATAATCATTTGATGATGATTGATATAAAATCTAAACACCCTCATTTAAATGGTAAAACAGCCGCAGATATTTTACAAAAAGTTAATATTATTGTTAATAAGAATATTATTCCATTTGATAAAGAAAATAGTTTTTATTGTAGTGGAATTAGATTAGGAACTCCCGCGATGACTACAAAAGGGTTATGCGAAGATGAATTTAAAGAAATTGCTTTTTTAATTGATGAAGCGCTTAATAATTACGAGAATAAAATAGCTTTTAAAAAAGTTTTGCAAAAAGTAAAAAAATTAGCGAAAAAATTCCCTTTTTGAGAAATATTATTTTTTGGCAAATTTACAAAAATTTAATTAAAAAAATGCTAAAATAATATAAAGATATTTTAGATTATAATTAAGTAATTAACAGTATAAAATTTTTACTTAAACTTTTTCTAAATAGATAAAAAATTTTAAGGAGTTTTTTGATTGATTATGAAAAAAAAACTAAAACAACCAGATTTTTTTGAGACAGAAGTTACTTGTGCTACTTGTTCTAAAAAACATATAATCTTAACTACAGTTAAAAATATGAAAATAGAAACTTGTTCTAATTGTCATTTTTTTTATACTAATTCTCAAGTTTTTGTTACCGCAGCTGGTCAGGTTAATAAGTTTCATAAGCGTTATGGTAATAATGAAAAAAATAAGAATTAGTAAAAAAGTATTAAAATTATTTTTTATTTTAAATTGATATTAGAAATAAAAGGGTTTTTTTATGAATTTGGAACAGTACGATGATGGGTTTATTGAAATTATTTGTGGTCCCATGTTTTCTGGCAAAACAACAGAATTAATTAAAAAAATTAAATTTTTTGAAACACATAATATTAAATTTTTGGTTTTTAAACCTTATATTGATAATCGTTATTCTCAAAAAAAAGAATTGGTTACTCATGATTTTAAATTTTTCCCTTCTTTATTAATAAATAAAAGTGAAGAAATTTTGGGTTTTTTAGAAAAGGATATAAAAGTATTAGTAATTGACGAAATTCAGTTTTTCGATGAAGGTATTCGAGATATTGTTAACAATTTATCTTATCGAGGAATAAGTATTATTGCTAGTGGTTTAGATACTGATTTTTGCGGAAGACCTTTCGGTTCTATGGGGTATTTGTTATCTATCGCGGATAAGGTAATTAAATTAAAGTCTTTTTGTAGTGTTTGTGGTAGATATGCTACAAAAACTCAAAGAATAATTAATAATAAAATACCTAGTAAAAAGGATCCTATTATTTTAGTTGGAGGTAAAAATTATCATGAACCTCGTTGTCGTGAATGTCATAAATTTAGTGATTAATTTTTTATCTAAAATTTTTTTTTACTATAAGATAGTAAATAAAAAATTATGTTAAATATTTGATTAAAAAATATATAATTCTATTGTGGAAGAGAAACATTATTTTTTTATGCGTGCTGCTTTTGAAGAAGCTAAAAAAGCCTTTTTTGAAAATGAAGTTCCCGTTGGGGCAATAGCTGTTATGAATGATAAAATTATCGCTAGAGCTCATAATAACAAAAAAAAAACTCTTTTATTTTTTGGCCATGCTGAGTTTTTAGTTTTAAAAAAATTAAATAATAAAATAAAGAATCATTATTTTTCTGAAATAAGTTTTTATTCTACTTTAGAGCCTTGTCTTATGTGTATTGGAGCTTTAATAGCTACAAAAGTTAAAAAATTATATTTTGGTGCTGATAATTTTAAATCAGGTTTTAGCAAAGATATTTCCTTTTGTTCTCATTCTAACTCTTTAAAAAAAATTTCAATTAAAAAAGGTTTTTTAGCTAAAGAAAGTGAAGCACTTTTGAAGAGTTTTTTTGTTCAATTAAGAAAAAAAAAATAATTTTTTTAATGCTAAATTATTTTTAGAAATCATCATTCAATGTAATTAGTAATGAATCTGGTCAGATCTTAGTTGAAGCAGCCATAAGTTATTGTTTCATGTGGATGGTGATTTCTAAAAATAAGTTTAAACAATAAATTTTAGATAATAATAGTTATTTTATTAAGGTATTTTTGAAAATGATTGCTTGGTTAAAACGTCAATTTAAATTTTTGAGTAAAAAAAAAGCAGAGCTTTTTCCCATTGTTTTTGATTCTGTCGAGGGGGAAAATTTCAGGGAAGAAGAATACTATATTTTCGAAAAACAAAAAAAGAAAATTGAGTTTTTTGATTTGAAACAAAATAAATATTTTACTAATTTTGCTAAAATGAAACAGTATGTTGTTTGGACTTTGAAAGATGATGTTTTTCGTGTTTTTATTATTAAAGATTTTTATCAAAAATTTAATGTTTTGTATCAAAAAGAGATTAATATAATTTATATGATTTTTATTTCGAAAATGTCTGAAAAAATACTTTCTTTTAATAAACAAAAAAAGATTTTAATTTTTGTTTCATTATTTTTGTTAATACCTATTTTTTTTGTTTTTTTATTTAAAAATAATTTTATTTTTGTTTTATTAATTTTATGTTTTTTCTTATCTTTTTTTTTATTTTCATTTTTTAGTTTTAAAAAACTTTTACGTTATAAAAAGTATTTATTCGATGAAACGATAAAAAGAATAAAATTATTTTTGGGTCTAAAAAATTATGAAAATTTAATTGAGGAACAAAAATTATATATATATAAACAAGATAATGAAATTGATAGTTTATTTGAAATAAATTAAAATTAACATTAACAAAATTTATGTAATTTAAATGATATTGTTGGAGTAGAAAATTCAAATGATTTATGAGGGAATTGTTATCGGAGGTGGACATGCTGGCGTCGAAGCAGCTTGGTCTTTAGCTAAAAAACATAAAACTTTACTAATAACTGGTAATTTAAGTCAAATTGCAGCTATGCATTGTAATCCTTCCATTGGGGGACCAGCTAAAGGAGTAGTAGTCAGAGAAATAGACGCTTTAGGCGGTTTAATGGGTAAAGTAGCTGATTTATCACAAATACAAATCAAAATGCTTAATACTTCCAAAGGTCCTGCTGTTCGTAGTTTAAGAGCACAGATTGATAAAATTAAATATCCTCAAATTGTGTTTAAGATGTTAAAAGAATTACCTAATTTAACTTTATTAGAAGGATTGGTTAATCGTTTAATTATAGAAAACGAAGAAGTTAAAGGTGTTCAATTATGCGGTGATATTAATATTTATGGTAGGGTTGTTATTTTAACAACTGGTACTTTTTTATCAAGTCAGATTTTAATTGGAAAAAAAAGATATCATTTAGGACCTAATAATTCTCCTACAACATATAATATTAGTAATCAGTTGAAATCTTATGGTTTTCAAATTATTCGTTTAAAAACAGGTACACCTCCAAGAATAAAAAAAGATACTATTGATTATAGTAAAACAAAAATACAATTAGGTGATAATTTTTTGCAAACTTTTTCTTCTCCTCCTATTATAGATCAATTAGGCCCACAGGAACCTTGTTTCTTATTACATACTAATGCTCAAACCCATCAAATTATTAAAAAAAATTTAAAAAAATCTGCTATGTATGGGGGATATATTGAAGGAACAGGGCCACGTTATTGCCCTTCTATTGAGGATAAAATTATACGTTTTTGTGATAAAGAACAGCATCAACTTTTTATCGAACCAGAAAGTTTAGAATTAGATGAAATGTATTTACAAGGTCTTTCGACAAGTATGCCTGAAGAAGTACAACATCAAATTTTAGAAACCATCCCCTCTTTGCAAAAAGCCAAAATCACTAAGTATGCTTATGCTATTGAATATGACGCTTTCAATCCTAATCAGCTAGATTATAATTTAGAGACTAAAAAAATTAAGAATTTATTTTTTGCTGGTCAAATTAATGGTACCAGTGGTTATGAAGAAGCAGCTTGCCAAGGATTAATGGCTGGTATTAACGCTAGTTTAAAATTACAAAATAAAGAAAAACTAGTTTTAAGTCGTAAAGATGCTTATATTGGCGTTTTGATTGATGATTTGATTAACAAAGGAACAAAAGAACCTTATCGTTTATTGACTTCTAGGGCGGAATTTCGTTTATTATTAAGACATGATAATGCCGATCTACGATTAACACATTATGGTTACCAGATGGGTTTAATTAGTAAAGAAGTGTACCAAAAGGTAGAAGTTAAAAAAAAATATATTAATTTTTTGAAAGAACAATTACGCAAAACAATTATCTCTTCTAAACAACAAGATTTAAGTTATTTTGTTCAAAATAATTTAGTTATTAAAGAAAAAATTAGTTTATATCAATTATTAAAAAAAACAGAAATAGATGTTCGTATGTTAGAATTTTTTTATGGGCATGAATATGAAAAATCTGTTTTAGAGCAAGTAGAAATTCAAATTAAATATGAAAATTATATTACTAAAGCAGAACAAGAAATTAAAAAAATTTTAAATTTGGAAAATAAAAAAATTCCTTCAAATATTGATTATTTTAATATTAATAATATATCTAAGGAAGCTAAGGAAAAATTGAATTTAATTAGACCTTTTAATTTAGGTCAAGCTTCTCGGATTTTAGGTGTTAATCCTGTCGATATTGCTCTTTTAAATATTTATTTAAAAAAGATTGAGAATATTAATAATTAATTATCAATTTTTTTAACAATAGAAATTTTTTAAAATATTTTTGTTTTTAGATAATTATTTTATAATTTTTTATTTTTATTTTTTTAAAAATATAATATTAAAAAATAGATAAGGGTATTTTATAAGGTATTTTATATGGAAAAAGTTTCTTTAAAATCGCCTAAATTGAAAAAACAAATTTTAGGTTTTAGTTTTCCTGTTTTTATTTTAATTGTTTTCAATCTTTTCTTATATTTATTTGTTAGTTTTGATGGTAAATATACAAGTGAAAAAAATAAAGAGTTATTCAGTAAAACAGGTGGTTTTGGTAATACATGGAATAATTTAATTACAACTTTTTTGATAATTATTTTAATAGCTTCTGTTTTGAATTTTATAGGAAATAAAATGCCAATTTTGAAAAAAATTGGTGGAGGGTCTATTCTATGTATTTTAGTTCCTTCATTTTTATTAACTTATAAAGGTTTTAATTATTCTCGTGTTTCCGAAATTCAAACTTTTTTAGCTAATAATATTGCTTTTTTTAATAGTAGTAGCGGCGCAGGTTTTTCTAGTTTTGTAATTTCTTCAATTATTGTTCGTAGTTTTTTTAATATGGATTTAAATTTATTAAAAAAATCATTTAAAAAATTTTTTCCTTTAATTTTAGTTTCTTTAATTGCTGGTTTATTAACCATAGGAATATTAAGTATTTTTATTAAACCTATAGGAGGTATAGAAGGTTATTCCGAAACTTCTAGGAATAGATTTTTAGATGCTATTTTTTATATTTTCGTTCCTTTAGCTAGTGGTGGAATGGCTGCTGGTATTACTCCTTTATCTGAAGTTTATAATTCAAGATATAAAAATCTAGATTTGAATTTTATGGATCATATTTGCCCTGCTTTATTAGTTGGTGGTGTTTTTAGTATTTGTATAGCGGGTTTAATTAAAAATCTTTTAGAAGATACTAAACACGACGGAAAAGGTCAACTAGAAATAACTAATATTTCTGTTAAAAATGAAAAAAAAATAGATAAAACAAAACGAAAAAGTTCTTTTGTTAATGGAACTTCTCTTCAGATTGTTACTTCTAGAATTGATACAGGATTAATATTAATTTTTTCTTTTTTCACTACTAGTTCTTTAATTTTTTTATTATTAAAAAAAATTAACATTATCTCTTCTTTTATACCAGATAATATTGTAATTTTGGTTTTACTTGCTATTTTTGTAAAAATGCTAAATATTGTTAGTAAATATTATGTAGAATGCATTGATAAGGCAGCTAAGATAATTACTGAAATTTGTGTATCTCCTCTTTTGGTAGTTTTAGGAGGCAGTATAAATATTAATAAAGTAATCAATCGTGTTACTAATTGGAATTTTATTTTTATATGTTTTATTTCTGTTATTATAGTAGCTTTTATTGCTGGATTAGTTGGAAAAAGATTAGGTTTTTATACTTTAGAGGCTTCTATTGCTGCTGGTCTTTGTACAAATAGTATTGGCGGCGCAGGAAATCTTTCTATTTTATCTGCTGCTGATAGAATGGAATTAATACCATTTGCCCAAATCGCAACAAGACTAGGCGGTGCTCTTGTAGTTGTTTTAGCTAGTATTACTTACCCAATATATTATGGGTGTTAAAAGAGGGAAGTTAAATTAATTGTATTTTAAATAATTTGTCTAAATTTTAATAAAGTTCAACCTTTATACTCAAAGGTTGAACTTTTTTTATTTAAAAAAATTTTTTAAAAAAATTCAAAGGATTTAATGTTTTTATTAATTCAGTAACTTCTGTAATTTTTTCGTTTATTATTTGTTTCACTTCTTCTTTATTTTCGGATAATGATTCCACTTCTTTTTTTAATAAGTCGGCGATTGCTGTACATTCGTTTATTATTTTGTCTTTGACTTCGTTTTTAATTTGATCCTTTGTTAATTCAGTAACTTCTGTAATTTTTTCGTTTATTATTTGTTTCACTTCTTCTTTATTTTCGGATAATGATTCCACTTCTTTTTTTAATAAGTCGGCGATTGCTGTACATTCGTTTATTATTTTGTC
>JAUZLI010000002.1:9361-20042 GCA_032884955.1 Candidatus Phytoplasma vignae | reverse complement strand
TTTGACTTCGTTTTTAATTTGATCCTTTGTTAATTCAGTAACTTCTGTAATTTTTTCGTTTATTGTTATTTTTATTTCTACTACTTGTTGTTTTAAAAAATTTGCAATGTTTTCTAAATTATTATTTATGTTATTTTCTGCTGTATTTTTAGTTTTTTGGATTGCTTCTTCCGCTCCTCTTTCTATGTTTTTACTTTTCTTTTTAATATAAAAAAACAAAGATATCGATAACAAACTAATTATAAAAAATACAATTATGTTTAAAATTTTAATTTGTTTTTTGTTTATGTAATTTAAAATATTTTTTATACTTATTTTTTTCATAATTATATAATTTCTTACCTTATTTTTTATCTTTTTACTTAATTTTTTTAAATTATTTATTGGAGTTTAATTTTTCTATTTGAAAATTTTTGTTTATTTATTTAATATCAAAAATTAAAAAATCTTAAAATAATAAGATATTATTCAAACAATTTTTTAAATATTTTTATATTTTTTAATTTTGCTAATATTTTCTTATTCTTTATTATTAGTTTTTATTATTACTTACTTGTCTTATTTTAACAAAATAATTATTAAAAAAACATATGAAAATTTGTTTTCGATTAATTATCTATTTTATATTTGTTTTTTTAATTGAGATATTTTATTTGATTTATAAAAAAAATTGTGATAAAATCTGAAATATTTATTTAATATTTATTTTTTACTTTTCATTTAATTTTGTAATTTTTTAAATTTTCTTTGATTCTAGTTTTCTAAAAAAATTTAATTTTATTAATTATTCATTTTGTTATTTATTAAATTTGAAAATATCTCGGAGGTATTATAATTTGAATGGTTTTTATATATACTAGAAATAGATGTGCATCATGTTTAAAAGCTAAAAAATGGTTTAAATTACATCGAATTCAATATAAAGAAAAAAATTTAAATATTTCAAAATTAACTGAGTCTAATATTAATACTATTTTGAGTTACGAAGGGATTGATTTTACCAGTTTTATTTCTACTCGTTGTAGTATTTTGAAAAAATACAAGGATTTTTTTTGTCTTAGCGTTAAGCAAGTAAAAAAATTTATTATTCAAAATTCTCATAAAATTTGTAAAACGCCTATTATATATAACGATAAAAATATATTAATAGGCTATAATAATGAGGATATTAGGATTTTTATACCTAAACACTTACGTTCATATATTATTAAAAATAGTATTAATCATAAATCATCAAACTATTTAGAAATGATTAATAAATATTTCGAGAATTTTTAAAAAAAAAATCTAAAATATTACTTTTTTAATTGTATATTTTAGATTTTTTATAATCTAATATGAATAAATTTTTTAAATAAATTAAATTTTGTTCAAATAAAAACCAAAACCGTCAGAACTTAAATGAACAGCGATTATTGGAGAAATACTACCATACATTGATATTTTAATTTTAGGATTTTTCAATTTTTCAATTTCATTTTTAAATTCTTGTGCCAAATTATCTTTATTTACATAAACAATTTTGATTTCAATATTTTCTAATTTTTTTTGTTCTTGTACAATTTTTTTTATTAAATATTGAAAAATATTTTTCCAATTTCTTAAATTTTTTTCAACCGAAATTATTCCTTCTTGAAGTTTAATAATTGGTTTAATTTTGAATAATTGACCTATGAAATATTTAATTTTACTAATTCTTTTATTAATTATTAATTGTTTAATATCATTTAAAGTGAATAAAAGTTTACCTTCTGATTGTGTTTTTATTATATCATTTAACATAATTGAGTAATCTTTTGGATTAGATGTTTCGATATATTGTTTAATTTTTTGTAAGGTAAATAACATACCAGGTCCTACACTCCCAGAATCAATAACATTTACTTGAGGATTATTTAGAATTTGTTTAGCTTTTTGAGCGCTATTAAAAGTACCACTTAATTTTTTAGAAATAGTTACGCATACAATATGTTCATAACCCAATGCCAATTGTTCTTTAAAAGCTTTTAAAAATAATTGGGGATTAGGTTGACTTGTAGTTAAACTTTTGTTTTGATTTAATAAATCAAAAACAACTTTATTTTCTAAATCTTTTTCATAGTAACTTTTTTCATCTAAAATAATCGTTAGAGGGACGATTGAAATGTCATGAAAGATTTTTTTACCAAAATCTCCCCCAATGGTAGAGTCTACCACAATACCTAATTTTCTTTTTGTCATTGTTAAAAAATCCTTTTCAAACCATAAACATAGTTAAATATTCTTGAATTTGGTTTTTATCTTTTATTTTTAAAATAATACCTTCTAAAGCGATAGAAATGTTACCAGTTTCTTCCGAAACAACTAAGGTCATACTATCTGTATTTTCGCTAATACCTAAAGCTGCTCGATGTCTCGAGCCAGTTGTTTTTTTAAAATCTTTTTTTTCTGATAACATAAAATAAGCGCCAGCAGAAATAATTCTGTTGCCACGAATAATTACTGCTCCATCGTGCAAAGGAGTATTAGGAATAAAAATATTCATTAATAATTCTTTTGAAACATGCGCATCAATTAAAATAGAATTTTGAATAAATTGTTCTAAAGTGTTATATTTTTCAATTGTAATTAGAGCTCCTATTTTGTTTTGGGACATTTCCATAACAGCGTCCAAAATTTGTTTTTGAGTATTTTTACTAGCCATTAAAAAGGTTTTACTTCTATTCCAAAATTTAGAAAAATTTTGCAAATGAAACCTTAAAGAAGGCGCTTTGATGATAATAGGTACCAAGAACACAAAAGTTAATAATGCGTTATAAAATTGTATTTCTTCTAATTCTTTTTTTATATCAAAATTGTATTTATTAAAAATTTTTTTTAAAGCGAAAACAAACAGAATTCCTAAAAATAAAGAATAAATAATTTTAAATAATTCATATTTACTGAATAAAATATGTAAAGAAATATAAATTAAGAAAATTAAAAAAATTATTAAAAATAATAAAAATAAAATATGAGGCAAACTTTATCACTATCCTTACTATCCTTAATTTTTTAAATTAATTCTCGATGTTTTTTGATAAATATTTTTTTTGTTATTGAAAGACAATAATAATATAAAATTAAAATACTTATTAACAAAATTATAAATGATTTATTTGTGAAAGGGTTTTCGAAACATAATATTTTTTGAAAAAAACTCATAAATGTCATAACTATCGCTGTTGTGTTACCTAAAAGAGATAATATTAACATTTTCCTGTTAATTTGGGAGTTTTTAAAGTAATTTTCAGTTCTTAAATTATAAATAGTTAAAATTTGAGTGCAAATAGAAAATACAAACCAACTTGTTCGTATTAATTTTATATTTTCTCCATCTAATAATTTTATTAAGCTTGTGTAAAATAATATATCAAAAATAAAAGATAAAGAACCGAATAAAATCATAAAATAGATAATACTACGTAAATTATATTTACGCGGTTTTTTTAAATAAATTTCATCTACATTATCAAAAACTAAACCTAAACAAGAAATATCATAAATTAAATTTAAAAATAAAATTTGAATAGGTATCAAAGGTATAAATGTTAAACAAATTGAAGCTAAAATAATACTTAAAATATTACCAAAATTCGCAGCTAATGTAAATTTGATATATTTTAAAGTATTAGTATACATTTTACGTCCTTCTGAAATCCCTTTTATTAATACTCTTAAATCTTTTTCTAAAAGTATTACATCTGCAGATTCTTTCGCTATGTCTACTCCAGAATCTACAGATATCGATAAATTAGCTACTTTCATAGCAGCAGCATCGTTAATACCATCTCCTAAAAAACCAACAATATGACCTTTTTCGCGAAATATAGAAACAATGCGTGATTTTTGTTCTGGACTTAATTTAGCTAAGGTATTTGTTTTCGAAATTTCTTGATATAAAAGATTATCATCTATTTTTTTAATATCTTTACCTAATAAAAATTTATTAGGATTATCTAATTTAATTTGATTAGCTATATTTTTGGCTAAAATTTCATTATCTCCTGTTAACATTTTTACTTTGATGTAATTTTCTTTTAGTAATTGTATAGCTTCTATAACATTTTTTTTTGGTTTATCATAAAATGTTAAAAAACCAATCATTATCATATTTTTTTCTAAATTATGGCTATTAATATCATTATTTATATCATAGTTTATTTTTTTATAAGCAATCCCAATTACTCTAAAGCCTTTTTGATTAAAATATTGTGTGTTATTTAAAATCTGTTGTTTATTTATAGGTAAAATTTGTATTTTTTTGGTATATGGATCTAATATTTGATATCGATCGCAAATATTTAAAACTTCTTCAATAGCACCTTTGCTAATGATTTTTTTTGATTTTTGATTATTTGAATAAATAACAATACTCATAATTCTTCGTTTAAAATCGAATGGTATTTCATCAATTTTTTTGAATTTTTTTTCGAATTCCTGAGTTAAATTTTTTATTTTATTTTTTTTTTTAAATTCTTTTATTATAGCTATATCAATAGGGTTTTTCAATCCTTTTTGTAAAAAACTATTCAAAAAAGCATATTCAAGAATTTTTTCATTCGTCTTATTATTTAAATCTAAATATACACCAACATCAATATTATCATCCGTTAAAGTACCTGTTTTATCAGTGAATAATATTTCAATAGTGCCGAAATCCGATATAGAATATAGATTTTTAACGATTATTTTTTCCTTAGATAAAGTAGCTACCCCTTTGGAAAAAAAAGTATTAATAATTAAAGGTAGCATTTCTGGTGTTATTCCTAAAATAATCGTTAACGTGAAGGCTAATGATTGCAAAAAACCATTTATATTAGGAGATTTTAACCAATTTAAACTCACAATTAAAGGAAAAAGCAACAAAACACCAAAACTTAATAATTTAAAAATTTTATTAATTTCTTTTTTTAAAACAGGATTTTGTTTATTACTAAGTACAATTTTGTTAATTTTTCCTAAATAAGTGTTTTTTCCTATTGCGACTACAACACCTTTAGCGTTACCAGAAATGACGTTAGTACCACTAAATACGATACGAACATCTTCTAAAATATTAGCATATTCTTTTTCGCTAAAAGCTTTTTTTTCGATAGGAGTGTTTTCTCCTGTTAAAGATGTTTCTTTGACAAAAAAGTCTTTTGTATCAAGGAGTTTGATATCTGCTGGAATTATATCACCAGCTGATAAATATACAATATCTCCTATAACTAAATCATCTTGCGAAACTTGATATTTACGATGTTCCCTTTGAACTGAAACAGTCGTTTCTACGATTTTATTTAATTTTTCTGATATTTTAGAAAATTTGACTCTTTGTACAAAATGTATAATATTGGAAATAAACCAAATTATAACAATAAGTAATGATGTAAAATAGTTATTTTCTGTTGGAGAATTATTTAATACATTTTCCAATACAGAACATATAATTAAAAATAAAAGAATTATGTTAAAAGGATTAAAAAGAATATTAATTAGTGTTTTTGACCAATAATTTTTTTTCTTTTCTAAAATATTTTGACCATAAGTGATTTGTCTTTTTAGAACTTCTTTTATAGTTAGTCCTTCTATATTTGTTTCTAAAATTTTTAATGTTTTTTCTAGACTTTCAGATCTTATCTCTTGAAGAGAAGTTGTTATGTTACTTGGAAAAGAATTATTTTTATTTATTTTTTTTTTCATAGTTTTAATATCCTTAATTTCCTTTATAACATAGTTAATTTTTATTTAAATATAAATAAATAAAAAGAATATTATTTATTATAGAATTCCACAATTAATTTTTCATTAATATCTGTTAAAAATTCATTTCGATTCGGATATCTTAAATATTTTCCTGATAAATTTTTCGTGTCTAATGATAAATATTCTACTTTATTTTTTGTTTTGCTATTTTCTATAGCTTTATGGATAATAGTTAAATTTTTAGATTTTTCTTTAATAGTAATTTGTTGTCCTGGTTTAAGACGATAAGAACAAATATCTACTTTATGTCCATCTACTAAGATATGTCCATGCGAAATCAATTGTTTAGCTTGAGCTCTGGTTGTTGCTAAATTAAGACGATAAACAATATTATCTAAACGTGATTCGAGCCAAATTAAAAAAATTTCCCCATGATTACCTTTGATTTTACTTGAATCATAAAAAATTTTTTTGAATTGTTTTTCTGAAATACCATAAGTTAAACGAACTTTTTGTTTTTCTTGCAATTGAATACCATAATTACTTAATTTACTTTTTCTTTTTTTATTCTGATTTCTTATGTTATTTTTTTTAAATAATTCTTTTCCAGTTTCTGATAAAGAATAATTTAAACGATTTGAAATTTTCCAAGCTGGATTTTTATAATAACTTGACATTTAATTTTTAATCTCCTTTGATATTGATTTTATCTATTTATTTTGCGTTTTTCGTATTATGGATTATTATACAAAAATGTTGATTTTATTTGATCACCTTCGATATAAGGATTAAATAATAACATTAAATAAGATGTTTTTATAAACTATTTAAAAAATTTGTGAATTAAGATTTTATATCCACTATTCAAAATTATTTTATTATTTTTTTAAATTGTAAGAAAAGTAAATATTTAGTTAAGTTAATTGAATTACAATAACTAATTAATTATTTAAGTTATTTTATCTTAATTACGAATCATTTTTTTAAAAAAAGTGATTAAATAGTATCAATTGCGTGAATGTCAGTAAATAAGTTAATCATCTCAATATTATATATACTACCATGTAATTATATAATTTATACCCTAATATTATAGCAAATATTGTAACACAATTAATTTAAGATATAGTTTGAGTAAAACACTGATGATATAAGTTTGATTTTCATATTATAAAAACTATATTTTTGAAAATAAAATGATTAACTAAATTTTTTTTCTAAATATTTTAAAGAAAAAATTTGAAATTAAATCCAAAGTATAAAAATAATTTTTTTTGATATTATTTGTCAATTTTGAAATTAGATATTTTTTTGTTGATGCAAATAATTTATTTTTTATGAATTTTAGAAATAAAATAGGTTTTTAAACTTTTTATCGATAATAATTTTAATTTTGAACAAAATTAAAAACGCATTTTTGTATTTTTTATTATTTTTTTGTAAAAAAAAGAGGAAAATAATTTCCTACATTTTTTATATTTGATAACTTAATTTTGATTAAGATACATGGTTTTTATATTTTTATCTTCAACATTATAAATATTTTTAATTTTTTCTTTTATTTTTTGTTTCATATTTTGTTTGATTTTTGTTTTAGAGAATTTTAAGTTTATAAAATCATTTAATTCTAACTCTAACATAGATTTCTGAATTTTTTCATTGTGCAGTTGCTCTTGTTTTTTTAATTCATTATTGTAATAATTATAATTACTTAGGGTTTCCCCTACTTTTTGTTTCATATTACCAACAGATTGAATTATTTTCTGTCTTTCTGGATACATTTTTTCTAATTCTTTCATAAAAATTTTATATTGCGGATCTGTTCTAAAAAATTTATTTTTTTTCCATAGAGCATTTTCTGCTTCTTTTTGTTCTAATTCTTTTTGCGATTGGTAATCTTTTTCTAATAATTTTTTAAAATCATTTTGCAGCTCTTTTAATTTTTCATAATATGTATCTTTTTGCGCTTTTAAATCATTCATTTGATTGATATGTTCTTTCGAAATTTCTTCTAAAATGTCAATTTTTTTGTTGTCTATTCTTTGTTGTAGTTTCATTTGGTATTCTTCCCAAGTTATATGATCTATAACTTCAGGTTTGTTATTATTTTTGTTATCTAAAATGAAATTAATTCTCGCTTCCAGTTCTTCTTCGGTAATTGTTTTTTTGGTAAATTCTTTGATTAAATTGTTCATTTGAGAACTAATTATAGAATTAAAAGTTATTTCTAAGTCTTTTTGTTCTTTTTCTATTATTTTTATTTTTTCTTCTATATTTAAATGATTATTTGATAACTGTTCATATTTTCGATACAAACTTTTTTTAAATTCTTTAAATTCTTTTGTATTAATATAGTTCAAAGCTTTTTTTCTTATCGAAAGAAGAGCATCTTTATTAGCTATTTCTTTTTTTATTTTTTGTTCCAAATTTTCTGTCTCAGTTATAATTTTGAAAATTTTATTTTCGGCTTGTTTTATTTGAGTTGATTGATCCCAAGTTAATGTTTTATTTGATTTTATAATTTTCATATTATTATTTAATTTGTTTGTTTTATTTTCTTCTATGGTGTTCATATATAATAAAGAATTTGTTTTGTCACTCATTTTTATTAACATTATGAATACTAAAGGTATCGTTGTTAAAAATAAAATAATTAAAAAATTTTTAATTTTCATAAATTATTATATATTTTTCTTTTCTAAAGGTATTTTGTAATTTACCTAATTATAATTACAATATGTTATGTATTATTTTGTTATGTATTATTTAAAAAATATGTATTATTTAAAAAATATGTATTATTTAAAAAAATAGATAAAAAAATTATTATAATTGTGAAAAAAATAAGTTAATTATCGAAATTAATTCATTCGAAAACAGTTTAAATAGATGTTGCTGAAAGGTTTTTAATATATTTCGTCAAATCAAAACCAATTTTTTTAATTTTAAAAAGCGAAAGGTATTACTTTTTATAAAATTTTGATTAATAACAAAAATTATCTTTTTGATATAAAGTGAATTTTATTTATATTTTTTTAAAATTATGTTTTCATTTAATAGGTTAAATATTGTCTGTTTTTTTGATATTTATAAATATCAAAATTAAAAAAATAAAAATTGTAAATATATAATTAAATTAATTTACGTTTTATAAATTAATTTATGTTCATACTCTACTTTGTACTTAAATTTAATTAAACAAAAGTACTCTATTTTAGATACTACTATTGTCACTTACTTTGCTGATGATAGTATACTATTTTTAACAAATATCATTTGTTTTAATCAATAAATAAATGCAAAAAAAATTGTTTATTGAAAGATATTATCTATTAATTAAGAGATTTTGAGATATTTTTTAATTCTATTTCTAAATTTATTCTTTCCATTAATAATTGATTTAATCTCATTTTCAAATCATTTTTTTGTTGTTTTAAATGAAATATTCGTAATTTTAATAAATTTACATTTTTTGCTGAATTTTTATTTATTTTTTTAATTTGCATCTGTAAAGTAAATATTTTTTCTTTTAACATTACAAATTCTTTTTCAATTATTTGTTGTTTTTCTGATACAGCATCGATTTTTATTTTTAAAATTTCTTTTTTTCTATCGTAAGGATTTATTAAATTTTGTGTCAATTCGTTAGAATTATTTTTTTTAATAACTGAGTAAGTTGTTCCTGCGTATACTAATTTATACGGAAAAAAAATAATTATAATCAAAAAATAAAATATTATAAAGAGATAAATTTTGATAATAAATTTTCTTTTTTGTAAATTCCAAATTATATTTTTTTGGAGTAACTTTCTATAAAGATTTTTAAATTACTGATTATCAGTTTTTGGTTGATTTATTTTTTATTTTAACTTTATTAAATATTCATTTAAATATAAATAAAAATAGTTAATAATAGATAATATTACGTTTTTTTTATAATATTTTTCTAAATAAAAAAAAACATTTATATTTTTCAATTTTTCACTTTTTGTTTATTTGATAAATTATTCTTCTACATAATTTTTATTATTTATAATTTTTTTTAAAATAATGTTTTTTCGTATGTAAAAAATTTTTTACTATTTTCTTCATAAAAAAATTATTGTTGATAAACGAATTAAAGACAAAAAAAAGAACTTTAATTTTTCTTTTGTTTTTTAACAACAAGATAATTATAAAGTTCTTTAAAACAAAGAATTCGATTAAGGAGGAAAAAATAATTTAATTGCGAAATTTTAGTAATTCAAAAGAAAAGATTATTTTTTTAAAGAGAGTTAACATTTTTTACATTTTTATGATATAAATATTTTCTATTTATACCAATCTTATTATAGCATTAATTCATTACTTTATGTACCAAAGTAATGAAATATTTTTATTTAATTTTCTTAAGAAACAGATCTAAATTACTTTTTATTTCGAAGTTATATATGGGTATATATTTTGTTGATGAAATCTTCTTATCTTTTCAATTCCAATTTTTTATTTTTAACATGAAATTTATTCTAAAATTTTTGTTTAAAAATATTTAGCGTTATTATTATTTAATTTTAATATTATTTTTTTGATTTGTGTTTTTTTATTGTAATTTGAAAAGAAATTTGTTAGAATTCTTTCTGTTATTTAAATTTTTTAGATTTTGGTTGTTTTCTTTAGCAATATTTTGATTTTAATTATTATTTCAATACTATGAAGGAGTGCTGAGTTAATTTAATTTATGAGCAGAAAAATTTCTAAAAAATATTTTAATTTTAAAGTAATTGTTTTTGTGATTTTAATTTTTACAAATTTTATAGGATTGGTATTATTTTCTAAAGCTAATATGAAAATACAATCTTTATCTGAATTATCAACAGTTTTAACAACAACAGATCTAGGAGAAATACAAAATCAACAAGATTCAACAATTAAAGAAGCAATAACATCCAAGAACGCAAGTTTACAGGGTAAAAATGTATCATTATCAAACATA
>JAUZLI010000002.1:0-9261 GCA_032884955.1 Candidatus Phytoplasma vignae | reverse complement strand
TTTTAACAACAACAGATCTAGGAGAAATACAAAATCAACAAGATTCAACAATTAAAGAAGCAATAACATCCAAGAACGCAAGTTTACAGGGTAAAAATGTATCATTATCAAACATAACAGATAATAGTGCTGATGTTACTTGTGGCGATTATACAGGCACAGTAAAAGTAACATTTACAGTAAAACCAGCATTATCAACAGTTTTAACAACAACAGATCTAGGAGAAATACAAAATCAACAAGATTCAACAATTAAAGAAGCAATAACATCCAAGAACGCAAGTTTACAGGGTAAAAATGTATCATTATCAAACATAACAGATAATAGTGCTGATGTTACTTGTGGCGATTATACAGGCACAGTAAAAGTAACATTTACAGTAAAAAGTCATAAAACATTTTGGATTATTTTTTGGATAACATTTTCTATTGTGTTTATTATAATAGGAACAATTGCGTTTAAAAAATATAAAGAATATAAAGAATCAGAATAATTAAGATATTTATAATTGCAATAAAATAATTTGTTTTTTGGAATTTATAATAAAATAACTTTTTTTATAAACATTTATGTTATATTCGATTTTAAGATAATTATCTTAAAATCGAATTAAAATAAATGTTTTTTATTTTACATAAGCAAAATATTTATTTTATAAAATTGATATTTTTAATATTTAAAAATATCAATTTTATTATGAAAGTTTAATTAATAAAAAATGAGTAAAAAATTAAAAATTATTGGTTTAAGCCTTATTATTATTTTGTTTATAGCGTTGATAATGATTAAATTTAAGTTTATTACTTGGACAAAATTTAAAAAAATAATAAAGAATAATGATCAAGTTTCTAAATTAAAAACTAATTATTTACATAATCAAGAAATTAATAAAGAAATTCAAAAAATTAGATATGAATTATTTCCTTCATTGTATTTAGATTATAAAAAATTAACAGAAAAACAACGTGATTTAGATCTTAAATTCCATACAGAAAAGCAACTTTTTATAACAGAAACAGAAACTAAATGTAATGAAGAAATATCTCGCATTGAACTTACTATTGAACGCGCTAATGATTCAATTATTAGAGATGAATTGAATAGTGTAATTGATAATTTGAATAAAATAAAGTCTTTTTGTAAAGATGAAGAATTAAATATAAATAATTACTTTAATAAAAAAATGGAATTAGTTAAATTAGTTTCAGATTATCTTTTGTCCAAATTTTATCAAGATCAAAAATTAAACGAGATATATGATGATTATGTTTCTATTAAGAAACAAATTAATAAATTACAACAACAAATGTTTAATATATTTGTCAAAAGAGAATTAATGATTTCTATGCAAATAATACAACAATATGTGAAAATGATTAATCATTTTAAAGAAACATTATCCTCTAAAGAGGACCTTTACACATATGATTTAGCTTCTAACGAACTTCGTTATTATTTAAATATTATTGAAAAAGAATTATTAGGTATAGACGAAAAGAATAGATTAGATAAATCGAATATCATAATTAAATTTGTTAATGACATTATTAATATGAATTTAACATGCCATTTAGCTTTACAGTCTCCTTTGACATGTGATTATGTTAAAAAAAATATTATTTCACCTTTCAAAAGTGAAAGTAAATCAGAGAACGGTAATAATTTTTTAACCATTAAAAAAGATGGAGAAACAAGTCAAATTCATAATTTTAATCACTTAGAAGATGAAAAAAACTATTTTTTTAAATGGGATCATGAAGACAAATTTGATTTGTCTTTCCAAAACCAAATCACTGAAACCAATGAAGGATCAGAGGGATATAGAGAATTTAAAAAAAAATTTTTTACAGAAAAAGATTTTTATGTTTTTGCAACAAATTTTTTAAAAATCAATGATAATCACTTAAAATTACCTGATAGTTTTTTAAGTCGTTTTTTAACTTTATGTTTTAGTAAATACATTAAAATTTTGAAAGATATTTTTTCTTTAGGTTGGGACATTAGAAATGGAAGTTCAAAAGGAGAGTAGATACCATTGGAACAAAAAAAATCAATTTTATTAAGTTTTAAATTAATCTTTAGTATTTTATTTTTTATTTTATTTTTGATAGTTATTTACTTATTTTATGATATTAATAAATTTAAAAAAGTACACAAAAATGATTCTTCTTCCGCTAAAAAGTATGTGAGTGCGAGAGAGAGAGAGGAAGATATTTCATCAAAAAACCATTTACAATCGTTATTAACAAATTTATCCACAAAATTATCTTCATTAGAATCATTAAAATCAACACAATTAACAAATGCTAATGAAAACATGATTCGACACATAGATGAAACCAAAAACACACTATCAGAACAAATTAACCAACTACAACAAATAATAAAAGATAATAAAGAAGATAAAAAAACTGATCAAGTTTTTCAACGTGCTATAGAGAAGTTTCAACAACAAATGGAAGAAAGTATTAGTGAGGAGGATCGAACTAATTGTACGGAATTTATTACTTTAATGCGTAAATTCCAACACAATACGAGTGTAAGAAACCGTTTTAAAGAACAATTGGAAACAAATCAAGCATCACAGAATGCTGTTTCCGATCCATCAAAAAAAAATTTATTCATTGAACGTACGGGCCATAATGAAATAGAATCTGATTTAAAAAAAGCTCGCACTTATTTAAATAGTTATGCTAATTTAATTAGCATATTTTTAGAAGATCTAGAAGAAATTGAAAGATTAAAAAACATCGAGGACATATCTTCATTGGAAAAATTATCATTAAGCAATATTGAAAAGTGTCTAAAAACAGATATGGTGAAAAACTTATTGAAATTAATTACTATAAATAGATCTGATGATATATCAAGAATATTCGCATCTATGAGATAAATTTTAAATTTTTTTATATTTTCATAAAAAAATATTATAAATTAGAAAGATTTTCTATTAATGATCAACGAAATAGAAATATAAAAATGGTACATTCAAATATGTCTTATTATTTTAAAAAAAATTATTTATTGTATATTACGTTTTTTGTTTTAATTTTCTTGACTTTAGCTTCAGTTATTTGCGCTACAGTAGTTTATATGGATCATTTAAAACAAAAATCTGCAGAAAAACTTTTGACCAATTCAAAATTGGATTTACCACCAGAGAGAGAGTCAAAAGGTTCAAATAATTATCATTATTCTGGGAATAGTTTAGCAAATTTATTAGATGTGTTGGCTCCGCCGGAAACTAATTATGAAAATTTCAAAACATTTAGCGTTGTCTATGGTCTTTCAGACATTATTGCTAAATTAAAAGAAATTTCTCATCGTTTTAATATGAAAAATGAAAAAATTTATTCTCGATTGAATGTTAAGGATTATCCTTTGGGTGTAATTTTATACGGTCCGCCTGGAACAGGAAAAACTCTTTTGGCTCAATGTTTTGCTAAAGAATCGGAGATGAATTTTTTTACTATTGGTCCTCAGCATTCTTTAAAAGAAATAGAAGCAGTTTTCAAAAAAGCACGCAAACAGAGTCCTAGTATTATTTTCGCTGATGAAGCTGAAGAAATTATTAAATACAGAAAATCAAACAATTTGGAAGATGGAGATGCTAAAAAAACTAATTTATTATTAGCTGAAATTGACGGAGTGAAAACCGATAGAGAAAAACCCGTATTTTTCATCGCTGCTACTAATCATTTGGATAAAATTGATCCAGCTATTCGTTCGCGTTGTGAATCTATATATGTTGGATATTTTTCCAAAGCAGAAAGATTAGATTATGTCAAACTCATGATTAGAGTCAAAGGATATCTTTTAGAACCTGGTGCGGAAAGATATTTATCTGTTTTGATGGAAAAATTTAATAGAGCTTTAGATAAACCAGAAGAATTTGCTAAAGCCTTGAAAAAAGGTTTTAAAATTCCTACTGTAGGTGCTACAGAAGTAAAAGGATCGGTTGATGAAAACAATTCATTAGGGAAGTTAGCATCCTTGAATGATTATGAAGAAAATGATAAATTAATTAAAAGATACAACGAAATATATCATCATTTAGCGCGTAGTGGTGATTATGATATTGAAGATTTAGAAAAAATTAAAGTTCATTTTTATGATTTACTTTCTGGTAGAAAATTAGAAATGTTTGTGAACAAAGCAGCTTATAAAGCAGCTAAAAACGGACATAACATGATTTTAATTAGTGATTTAGAAGAAGCTTTTAAAGATTTTTTTGGTTTTTCGCAAGAATTCGCTGGTGTTAATAATTATCGTAACACACATAAATTTAAAAAATAGAAAACCAACAGTTTATTTAATTTTGTTATTAAATAATAGATTTTAATTTTTTTAGATTTTTTTATATAGTTAAATAATTATGAAATTATTTAATTCTAAAAATAAATTTTGATATTTAATTTTGATTACGTATATTACAAAGTTAGGATATTTATGTTTTATATGCATATATATATCGCTAATAATATAAAAAGGAGTTTTTTATGCATGCTTTATTATAAAACTAAAAAATTTGATCATTATCAGCGATATTTTTGGTTATTAATATTATTTTTGTGTTTTAGTTTTTGTATAATTCTTGGTCATTTTGGTAAGAGTAAAACTTCAATTTTAGCTTCGCAAATTGAAAAATCAGCAAAAGAACAACAAGAATATGAAAAACAAAAAGAGACCTGTATGCGAGAAGCACAAATTAGATATGAAAAATTGTTTGATTTATTTAATTTACCTAGTTCTGAACAAATTATAGATATATTTGTCAGAAATAAAATTCAAGAATATTATGAATCAAGTCGCAATGATACATCGCCAAATAAATTTAATTTCAGCAAATTTATTAATTATTTAATAGATGAATTTAAAAAATCCGACCCATCACGTTTTGCAAAATTTGAATTACAGCAATATTTCGATTTTTTTACCATTAATAATTTATATCAAGAATTTAAAAATTATTATAGTTATTTAAAAGGTGAATATTATTGTGGTAATAAGGAAGAATCAAGGAATATAATTAAATTCTTATATTTACAATTTATTGGTGACTCAATTTTAAAATTTTATCATTCTCAACCCGAATATACAAATCACGAAAAACAAACTGATTTTGATAGAAATGTCTCAGATTTGAAGAGAACTCAAATGTTTAGTCATCTGAAAGAACACACCAATCTCCAATTTAAAATAGAATATTTGTGTGCTATAGATCGAATGATATCCGCTTTAGAAAATAATTATCACAAGTTAAATCATGCATTAGACAATGATCTATTAAAAATTTTTGACATATCATCTATGAATTTTTACGATGCTCAAAATATTTATGATAAATATTTTAATCCAATGACTACTAAGGAAAAAAAAGAGGAATTATATCACCAATTAATAAATGAATCGAACACTTTTTTCCATTCTTTAATATCATCAGATTTTATTGATTATCAAATAAATTTGCTTATAAATCACCAAATCAATATTTTAAAAAACAAGATACCTGAATGCAATTTAAAAATCACAGATTTGTTGGAACAAAAAATTAAACCAAAATTAATAGATCTTTTTAAATCAAAAGTGGAAACAACAAATACACCGATATGTTCTCATGTATCAGATATTGTTTTTCCTTCGGTTGCACAAAACCAAGGAAAAGAACTTTTTAAACAAACATCAAAAAACACTTTAGAATTAAAAGAAAATCAAACAGAAGCTATTAATGGTATGATAATGAATATTAAATTCAAATCAATGCATCTTATTTCATTATATAATGAAATAGCGAAAAAATTAGAATCGCTAAATAATCAATATTTACAAAATATCTATCAAATTCGTTGTTTATTAGATTATCAAACACCATTCCAACCTTTTTTACAAAAACACAATTATTTTTGTATTGTATTAAATTATCATTTAGAACAATTTAGTGACCAACATCGAAAAATAATCACGCAAAATCAGGAATATATCAAATGTTTAGATAAAGAATTAGATTATCAATCAAAAGATATTGATAATATTTTTACTTCTGTATGTAATACAGTTTGGCTGCATAGCGCTGATGAATTAAAAGAAAAATTACACAAAGATTTGATACATTTAAAAACAGAAAATATAGAAAAATTAATTTCATTATTAAACCAAGATCTCTTAGTAAAAATAAATAGCTTTAAAGATGAAATTTCTACGCATAATAATATAAGATTTTTGTATTATACGAAATCATCAATAAAACCACAATTTAATAATGTTATATTCTATTTTTTAGAAAAATTTTATGATGTGCAAAAAAAATATCGAGATTATAAAGATAAAATAGCTGATTATCAATCTGGTTATCGAGTAAAAGTGGACCAAATTAACAATTTTACTCGTAATTTTTCTCGTCAATTTGAATTAGAAAACAAAATAGTTTCATTATCTTTATTTTTCCAGAAAGAATATATAGACAAATGTAATATAAATAATGATGCATCAGAATCGTTATATGGCATTAATTTTGTTTATCGAGACATCTTTCCTCAAGATGACAACCAGTGGCAAGCAGATATTAATTACTTAATGGACCAAATATTTAAAGAATATTTTGATCAATCAGCAAAATTTGAACACAATACATCAACTGATACATTAAAAAAAATTTTGAAAAATATTGAATATATTAAACAAAAATTACAGATATCTTTTGATGAATTAAATATCGATTTAAAAAAAGATAAATTAAATAAATTCAGTGATGTTTTATCAAATGGTTATTTTGAAAAAATGAAATCATTTTTAGATTTAAATTTCAATAAAATAAAAATATTTCCACAATCATCAAAATTAGCATTATATTTACAAAACAAAATATATTCGCTTTTTACTGAATCAAGAAACAATGATTTAGAGACATTTATTAATAATTTAAAAACTAATGATTATTTTACAAAAATGCAATCATTTTTAGATAATTTGACAAAAAATCAAGAATATAACAACGAATTAAATTCTTTATTCGATAAACAATCATCTTTACAGTTATCAAAAAGAATTAATGAATTAGAAATAGAAGCAAATGAATCAAAAACAGCATCAATAGAATCTATGGATGTTGACAAAAAGCGGCTTCATGCAGCAGAATTAACTTCTTTAAAAGAAAAATTAACATCGTTAAGAAATCAATTGGATGATAAATTACAACAAATTCAAGAAATTAACGCTTCGATAGAATTAAAAAATAATGATATAAATAATATCCTTCATCAGATTGATACTAACTCAAGTTTTTTAAAGTCTTTAATTCAATGATAAATGATTAATTTATGAAAAATAATTTTAATATTATCAAAATTAGAAAATTTTGTTTTTTGGTTATTTTATATTTAATTATCATTAACATGTTTTTTATATTAATTGTTTATAGTCATTCTAAAAAATTAATTCAATATTCTTTAGCTAATTTTTGTGGTACAGAATATATTTCAAAACAAAAAAATTTAACACAAACAGAAATAACTAGTTATCACGAATCAGGACACGCTTTAATACAGCTTTTATATCCACAAGATTTTAATATTTTGTATGTTACAATTATGCCTAAAGGTGAAACTTTAGGTCATGTTAAAAGCCGAATGTTAAGAAATAATTGGCGTGCCTCAGTTTTATCTTCTTTAGGGGGTGCAGCAGCTGAATTGTTGATAGCTAACGAAAATCAAATGGATCATCAAGAAGTAGGTAAAGGAGCAGGTTCTGATTTGAAAAAAGTTCGTTTTATTTTAAATCGTTGTTCCACTAATCCTAATAACGATTTTAATTTATTTTGGCATGAATCTCAAAATTTATTAAAATTAAACAAAAAAACTTTAGATAATATAGCCCAACAATTAATGTTAAAAAAAACATTATTTCCTGAAGATTTAGCACATATTATTGCAAAAAATCCTTTAAAAAAACCATAATAAATAAAAATAAAAAAGTATTATATTAACAAAATATAGTATTTTTTTTTATTTAATTTGATAAATTTGTATTAAATAGCACACATAATAATTAAAAAAATTTTTTTTAAAAAATAGATAAAATATGAATTTTTTAAAATATTTTTAATGACTAAAACCTTTTTTATTTTATTTATTTTTATCCAACTAATTTAATAAATTTCTTTGTAGTTAATAGATAACAAATTAAAAATATCATTTTAAAAAAAATTTATTTACTTTTGTTTTTTAAAAATTACACATTTTAGTATTTGTCAAAATAATTTAATCTTAGTTTTTGTTTTGATATTTGTTGTTGATTTTTTTATAAAATTTGTCATAATATTTGTGTAATAACAATTTTAACTATACATGATGTATTAATATTCATTTTTGCATTTAATTAACAAATTTTATCTTTTTATTAAAAAAGGAGTGATTATTTTGTTAAAAAAAATACAAAAAGGATTATTTTATTTCATCATTTTAAATTTATTTGTCTTGACTTTTGTTTCTATGCATTTTAGAAAAGAAAATATGATTTTAGCTAATAGAACTGATAATGATAAAATTTCTTATTCATCGGTTTCAGATCAAGATATTCAACAACTGGCTATTAGAACTGTTGATCATGTAGGCAATAATTTAGCTAAGATTTTCACTGATCAAGAGCAAAAAGACATATTTAAACTTATACAAAAAATATTTGTAGATGCTTTAAAAGGTGATTTTCAAATTTCACAAAAATCCGATTTATCTCCATCAACTGATTTAAATAAAGATAATAAGGTTGAATTATCAGAATTATCAGATATTTATAATCAAGTTATGATTTTAATATCAAATGCTAATGACCAATGTATGAGTTTAACACCTAGCTTAAGAGATGAGATTGATCTTTTTTACCGTAATTCATTTGGTATTGCATCTATTCTAGTGTTGAAATCACGCAACATAAATTAATATAATAACGGTAAATTTTAAGAATTAATTTTTAAAAAACATAAAAAAACCTCCCAATCTATTTATTGGGGGGGTTTTTTGTTTTGATGGTTAATATTATATACATTTTGTTTTATTTTAATATTTTGTTTTCACCTCCTTTCAAGTTTTTTTATTTTTTACGGAAAAAACCGAAAAATTCTAAAAGTCGAAGGAGGTAAAAAAACAGATTAATTAAAGTCATATGAAAACCGAAAGCCATTAACCATTCGTATTTTTGCGGAAAGCGGTGGGTTACGAAGTATTCTACATCATTCAGATCATTCGCTAAAAAAAGAAGTGTGGAAA
>JAUZLI010000017.1:0-4695 GCA_032884955.1 Candidatus Phytoplasma vignae | reverse complement strand
TAGACACTTTTTTTCATGTTATAAAACCTTTGTTAGTTTGAAAAGATAGGGAATTATTCACTTAATGTTAAGTCTTAAAGAGTACTTTTTCAATCAAAAAATGTCTAAAAAAAAGAAACAGTGCATAAAAACTAAATATGTTATAATATAGTTGTGTAAATTTTTAAAAAAGTTATAATCTTTTATAAATTTATATATTATAAAAAGAATGTTGCGTATATCGTATGCTCTTTACTAATGAGAACTGATAATTTCCTTCCGGCTAACGTCTAATCGACTAAAAGAGAAATTATAAGTTCTTTCATTCTTTTTACAGGATTTTTTAAAATAAAAAGCTTTATACATATGGATCTACACAAACAACATATAGGATTTTTTATATTTAGCAAAACTATTAAATTACTTTAGTATTGTTACGTAGAGCCATACTATAAGTATTTTAACACAAACTTTTTTAAATTACAATCTTGAAAAATTAAGAATACATTATATAGTTATGTAAAAAAAAGTAACTTTTCCCCCAAGTTAACTATTTTTAATTAAATGAAAAACAATGATAACTCAAAATATCTCTAACCTTGAGGGTTAAGGAGAGGCGGCTATGAGGTATGTTTTGTTCTTTTAACGCTTCAGCGTTTTTTTCATTGTTTTAAAAATAGTTAATATTTTATTTATATCTGATAATGATCAAAAAATGATACAACGATAATATCAAATATCGAGTATCATTATCATTATCGATATAAAATATTAAATATCACTCTCCAGTTAAGCCCGATTAGACAGGGTATTTCGCAGAGCCAAACTGTTAGTAAACTGTTAGGAACATTAGTTTATTTCGTTTTAGATATATATTTATACATGGGATGTAGTTTTTTCACCCGAAAACCTTGTTTATCCTTAGTCAGAAAGTATTTCAGATGGGTTAAATCCTCTGGACGATAATAAGAATATTTATAGGGATAGATTATTCGCGTTCCTATTACAGGATTTTTCTTTCTGTTTCTATTACGAATAAACCCCCTCCAAACCGTACAAGTAAATTTCCAATCATACGGCTTTCTCATTTATAACCTCTTTCGATTATCTATTACTATAACTTAAATAATCTAGTATTCTTATATCAGAAATATTTTTTAAAATGAAGATATTTTTTTATTTTGAAAAGATATAAAATGAATAACTGAGCTTTATTTCAAAAAATTAATTTAAAAAAACAAAAAATATGTACAAAACAAGAATAGTGTAATAAAATAATAATTTGATAATTCTTTTTATTAAAAAAATTTATTTAAATAATAATTTTTATTATCATGAAAATTATTATTTTATTAGTCTATTTTTATTTTCATATAAATCAAAATTATTAAAAATAAAAGTATTCTGAAAAATTTAAGAATTAAATTGTTTTATTAATTTGTCTTCTTATAAAAAATAAAATTATTCAAATCAAATTATTTTAGATATTTTATTTTTTGAAAGTTTAAACAATAAAAAAGATAAATATTCTGAAAATATAAAATTAAGTTTTGTTGTTAATTTAAATTATTTATGCTATTATTCTAATAATAAACATTAAAACAATATTATTGTAATCAAAAATCATTTTTTTCTTAATGTTGCATATAAATTATATTTTATTAAAAAAAATAAATAATTTTTTGGAGAATATTATTCGATGTTAATTAAATATAAAATAATTTTTAAAAAGTTTCGTTTAATAATACTATTTTACTTTTTCATGATATTTTTAAATAATCGATTAGTATTAGCTAATGATAGTTTTAAAAAAAATGATTCATCTGATTATATTAGAAATAAAAAAATTAGCTTTTTTAGAAAAAAATCAAATAATAATTTAAATGAGGAAATTTTAAATAATAATAATTTAAATGATAACTTAAATAAATTGTATAAGGATTACACGAAATCTTTAAAAGATATAGATGATTTAAAAAAACAATTATTAAATTTTGATAATAACAATCAACAAGTAAATAATAATTTAAAAATAGAATTTAATAATTTAAAAACAGAATTGAATAATTTAAAAACAGAATTAATAAATTTCCTTAATAAGCGAAATTTAGTTAATAAAAATAATAATCAACCGACGCAAACTTATAATAATAATACTTATAATAACAATATTAACTCAAAATTTAAAACTTATCATAATGATATTGAAGTTGAAAATCAAATAATCAGTTTGAAATCAGCTATTTCTCTAATACAAAAAGAAATAAAAATCCTCCATAACAATGAGAATTATAATAAAGATGATAATTTACAAAATTATAATATTTTTTTAAATCAACAATTGTCACAATTTAATAAACAAATTGACACATTATTACAAAAAAATTCTTGTCCTTCGTCGAATAAAAAATACTCATTTGAAGATATTTTTGGAATGGAAAAAGTAAAAGAAGAATTAAAAGAAATAATGTTATATTTTAATTCTAATCAACTTCAATTAGCAAATTTTTCACGAATTACGCCGAAAGGTTATTTGTTATATGGTCCTCCTGGTACTGGTAAAAGTTATTTAATTAAAGCTTTATGTTGTGAAGCGAATGTTCATTATATAGAGTTAGAAGCTTCCAAATTGGATCATAAATTTATTGGAGATGGTTCTAAAGCTTTAAATGATATTTGGCAAGAAGCAGAAAATTATGATAAAACCATTATTTTTATTGATGAAATTGATGGATTAGTTAATCGAGAATCTTCTACATTTGCAGATCAAAAAAATATTATAAATAATTTATTAATTAAGTTAGATAATATTAAGAATGGTAATAATAAGATTGTTTTAATAGGAGCTACAAATTATCCGGATAAAATAGATAAAGCTTTAAGAAGCCGCTTTAGTAAAGAAATTAAAATTGATATTCTGGAAAATCCACAAATAGAACCTTTTTTGAAGCATATTATTAAACCTTATCAAATCAATTATTTTACTTTTTTACATTTAACTAATATCGCTAATAGATGTAAAAATAAAAATTATTCTAATCGTGATTTGGTCGCTATTATCGATAACGCTTATTATAAAGCTAATAAATATTATGTTTCAAATCCAAATCATAATGTGATGTTGCCTAGTGATCTTGATGAATCATTAGATCAGAAACAACAAAATTTTAAATCATTAAATCAAATAAATCAAAATCGTGAAACTTGTGAAGCGCAAAATCAAAAACATTTTTCAATATAAGAAAATAAAAATACTAATTAGATTTTTTAGATTTTTTTATAATAAAAAACTATAATTTTCCTTTTTTTCCAAAATTTTTAGATTTTCGTGGTTAACTTTTCTTTTCCAATAATAATAGTAAGTTATTAGGATTAATTTTTAATAATTTTGAAATTTTACTAATTATCAAATATTTTTTATAAAATTTTATCAAAGGAAAAATAATATTTTTTAAAAGAGGTTGATAATAATTCAACATATATTGTAATAATTCAATTTATTTGCTATTTGTCGTTTTTTCCCAAAATACATGCTTTATTATTTATTTTATTATTACTCATATTAAAAAATTATTTTTTATCTCTTAAATTATTTATTTTTAAAAGAAAATAATTTTTTTTCTTTTCGCTCACTACTTTTTTATTTTTTTGTATAAATATAAAGAGAAAGGTTTTATTTTGCGAAAAAATTTTTTTAAATTCCAAAAAAATTGTTTCAAAAAAATAAAATTAAAAAGATTTGACGAATTGGTAAAGCGTGAAAAATAAAGAAAAATAACCTAAAATTAGTATTTTTTATTATTAATTTCTTTTGCACATGTTCAGCAGACAAAAAGGCACAGTTTGTTTATATATTATTGATTAATATTAGTACTATTTTATAATTTAATTTACTTAATACATTAATTACAATTGTTATTTTATAAATTTTTATTACTTTTAAAATTATTATTTTTAAATTTTTAAGAATTGTATATTTTAGATATTAACAAAATAGAAAATATATAACATTTTAGAAAATCAATTTATGAATTTTATAAATGTTAGTTTTTTTTATAAAAGTTTTTTTATTATTAAAGATTAAATAATTTACTTGCTTTTTAATTTTTTATAAGATTAACTTGTTAATTTACATTTGTTTTCTCAAATATTTTATTATATATTCAGTCAAAAAAAATTTGATTATTGGTCTGGAATCAAAATATTGCTTAAAATAATTTAATATTGACATTATATTATTGCTTATAAATTTTTGATATTATTTTCCTTAGTTATTGAAATTAAGTAATTGATTGTTTTTGATAAAAAATAATGTTTATAATATAGAGTATGTGAGTTATTGTTACATTTGTTATTGTTATATTTAATGATAAGACTGATTTTCTTTTAAAGAAAATAATATTTTAATTTTTATTCTTTTCGTAGATTTTACTTTTTAAATTTAGCAACAAAGCGAAAATTAAAAAATATAATAATATTATTTTAAAATATAATTTCGCAAACTTATAATAGATAAAATCAATTTATATTAATTTTTTTGGAATTGGATTTATTGAAATATTTTATGTTGAGAAATGTTTATCTTAATTTCGAAATTAACTTTATTTATGATTTAATTTTTATTTTTTTAATCTAATTGACATACTATATATATCTTGAGAAGACAAAAAACAGAATTATTTATGAAGAAAGGCGAACAACATTTATGATCTTTAA
>JAUZLI010000016.1:0-4768 GCA_032884955.1 Candidatus Phytoplasma vignae | reverse complement strand
TCCAAAAATGTTTTGAGAAAAGAAAGGAAATTATTTTTTCATCTTAATAAAAAAAAGACTAACTTCATCGTTAGTCTTAAAACATTTTTATCAAGGAAAAAGTTGTCTAATGTTGAGGAACAGTTTAGAGAGATAAAATTTTTAATAATCATATCCCATAAAGTTATTTCACAAATGCTGTTATTCCATTGTAGCTTAATAATAATTTCAAGTTAATAAAAACATATTTAAATAATAAGTATAAATAAAATTTTTGTTTATCAAAATATTTTTTTGTTGTGGTTTATATTATTTAATACTTTTCATTTATTTTAATTTTAAAATTTCCATGAATATTTTTTTGATTTTCATTATTCACTAATGATTAGTTTTGCTTTGAAACATATTTTTATTAAAATCTAATGATTAAAAAATAATGTTATAAAAAATTTATATCAATAAATTTTATTAAAAATAACTAAAATCAAAAATAAATTCATTTTAGCGAAAAACAACAAAATTATCGTTTTTCACATTTGAAAGTTATTGATAAATTTATTTGACAAATTAATTTTATATGTTAATCTTAACAAAGAATTAAGAAGAGTTTTTTATGTTATATTCTAAAGTATTTTATATCACAAACATAAAATTATAAAATTAAAATTATTGTTTAATCAAAAAAAATTTAACTCAAAATTAACAAAATATTATAAAAATAATTAATCAGCATTCATTAATTAAAAAAATGCAGTTTGATATTTACTAAAAAATTTAAATAATTAAAATTTTATTAACTTAATATTAAAAAATATTAATAAAAGAACAAAAAGAGTAATTAGATAAATTAAAATCATAATACTTTAAATTAAAAAACGAATTAATTCAGAAAATTTAGTTTTTACTTATTTCAAATAAATATTTTTTATGATTTTTATAAAATACAAACAATTAAAATTACAAAATTTACCTTTGTTTTACCTTGAAGAAAACATTTGATATTTTATTAATCAAATAAATAATCAATAATTTTATTCATTTGCATAAATGAAAAATTTCAAAAAATAATGTTAATAAGGATTATTTTGGTTATGTTATCAAATAAAAATTATTTTTTTAAACAAATTTACTTATTGTTATTATTTTTTTTAATTTTATTATTTCTTAGTTTGAATATTTTTACCAATTATGTTTATGCTATTTTACCAAATAACAATAATATAAATAACTATAATCCTGCTGATTATAAAATAAATTATAACCAACTGCATCAAATGAAAGATTGGAAACATGAAGAAGGTAATGTTTTTTCTCATAATGCTCGTGTTTTTTATAATATTCCAGGTATTCAAATGATGCCTTGTAAGTCTTATCAAGAATTCGCTAATGCTAAGCAATTAACAAAAGACGGCATTTCAACAGTATTAGGGTTTTGTCCTGGTGCAAGTATTATTGATACGGGGTTAGATTATATCGGTATTTATGATCGTTTTATTAATTGTAATGATTCTAAAATTGCTATTTTAAATGATTTAGCTTATTATTATTTAACAGAAGATCCTAGCAAAGGTATTTTTTTCTTTGATATGAATGATTTAGACAAAATTAAAGAAGTAGATATTTCTTTTTGTGATTGTGAAATGTTATCAGCAGATAATTTTTATATATTAAAAATAATAGAAAATTTTTTTCCCAAAGAAAATGATTCCGATGTAGAAGTTGAAAATAGTTTAGCACAAAATGTTGAAATGATTATGCAAAAACAAATCAGAAAAGAATTAAAAAAAACATTAATAAAAAAATTAAATAAAAAAATCGGAACCAATATCGCTAAAAAATCTTGGAAAAGAACAACTAAAAAAACAGTAGGCAAAACATTAGGGCGTCTTTTTGTTCCAGGGATATTTAATATAATTGAAAAAGCAGAATCAAAATTAGAGTCTGAAAATAATATTCAAAAAAGATGTACTTTTAATATTACTAATAACGAATTGGAACAAACAATTGGCTTTGCTATTAATTTTATTTCGGAAGATAATATTGCTATTTATGAAATGAGACAAAACCAAAATAAAACAAGAAAATCATATTTAATTAATACTTTCAATCTAGAAGATTGTACACACATGTTAATTAACTTATTACAATCTAAACATAATAATAAACCTTTAAATGTTAATATTTATTGCGGTAATTAATTACATAAGAATAATTAAATAAAATAGAGAAAGATGTTTAATTATAATGATGAATTTAATTAGAAAAATTATTATTTTACCTTACAGAATCATTTCTATTTTCGTTACTAATCTCATTAATTCTTCCAAAGTAGTTACAGATTGGAAAATTATTAAAAAAAAAATTTCTAAACATTTAGAAAAAAAGAAAATGTTAGAAAATCCAAAAATAGTTACATATCAAAGTGTTTATGTTAAATTTTTATTTTTAATTTTAATTTTTTTAATTTCATTTTTTTTTGTTTTGGTATATTTTTCCAATGAGCAAAATTGTCAAAAATTTTTGAATATTGTCATTTCGGTTATGGAAAAATTAAAATTACAAAAATATTCCGCAAGAATAAAAGCTCGTTCATATAAATATTCATATAAAGAATTACATCAATTGATTACATGTTTTCTTTTTTGCTTAAGTATAATTATTTTTATTACGACAAGTTTATTATGGTTAATCAGCATGTATTTAATACCATCTTTTTTAAAAATTACTAATTATCTTTCTTCATTTAGTAATGGATTTATGTTAGGTAGTTTCTATATTTTATTCACAGATACGAAAACTCCAATACCCATAGATGCCAAAAATAAAGCATTAATTTTATTCTTTTATATTCCTTTTACTGTAACAATTTTAGTTTTAGGTTTGATTACTTATTTACATCAAATCAAAAAAATAAAAGAAAATACAAAATATTTTTTGATCAATTTATTTTGTTTACTTTTATTTATTAACATTATTATTCATATTATTTTAAGTTTATATTCTTTGCTCAATATTTGGTTTTCCATAATATCTTTAATTTTTAGTATTTTAGAATTTATTTTCGCAACTTTACTATGGAAGCGAACTTTAGATACAATTGATCAATATATATATGAAAAATTACCTAAAAAATATGAATTTTTATTAGTTTCTTTCCTTTTTTTTAGTTTTATTGGTGTGTTTTATTCAGCTGCGCAAATTATTTTAAATCTGTTTAAATCACAAAATAATGAATAATGATATTTTTTATATTACAAAAAAAATAACCAACAAGTATTTTAGTTTTTTTCATTAATTAATTTTTATACAATATTGACTAATTATCATTAAATTTTCAATTTTTGATAATGATTATTGCAATGTAACTTTTACAAGATACTAATAATATTTAAAAAGACTAACTTAATAGTTAATCTTAAAGAATTTGTAAAAAGTAAAAAATTGTCTCATGTTTCGAAACGGTTCAGGGTTTGATAAAAAATAATATTTTATCTTAAATTTTATTTTTTACATAAACTTTTATAATTGCAATACAAACAAATTAATAATTACGTTAGTAAAACAAAAAATTAATTAGTATCTTCTAAAACGAATTTTATGAAAAAAACGCTAGGATAATCATATTGTTATCATGTTAATAATTAAAAAATAAATTTTTAGTTCCTAAAAAATTTATCTTTTTTCATGAAACAAATTTATTTTAGTTACTAGAATAGTTTTATATATCTTAAAATATTGAATTACGCCCAATCATCTTAGTTATCAAAAAAACTTATTTAAAAAATATTTATTATTTTTTTAAAAGTCAAAAAAAGATTACACTAATTACAAAAATAGTCGGTTGGATTTTTTTAACAAACTTTTGCCACATTAAAAACATTAATTTTATGATTTTCCATAATAAACTCTTTTTGATTAAATGATTTATATTATCAAAATATAGGAATTAGCATATATTGTTGTTATATAATTGGAAAAATAAAATATTAAATAAAAATTTTTGAATTAAAGTGAACATAACCATTTCAAGAAATTTATCAAAAATTTCGTTTTGATACTTTGTTGAATAAAAATGTAAATTTTGAATTATTTGTAATTTTTATGCTTTTTCTCTCCTCTAGATCCGTTTGAAAAATAAATATAATAATAAAGATACTAATTTTAGGTTATTTTATTTTTTAAAAAAGTAAAAATGATTTTTTTTTTTTTTTAATTACTGTTTTCAATTTCTCTAAAATAGATAAATAAGAAAAGGAGATGATAATAATTATTTTGGTTTACAGCCGTTATATATTATTTATGTTATTATTGTCTTTATTCTTATTGTTTTTATAAGTTATTATAACCTAAATAAATATGAAATATCTATAATTTGGATTATTATAACTTTTAAATTTATATGTTAACTTTAAATTTAATAATATTAAATTATTATAATTAAACAATGACAATAAAAAAAGATAAATTTTTATCTATAACTATTTTTATTTATTAAAAAATAAACCAAAATTACTCTAATGAAAATAAAAATTAATTAGTTATAATTTTTTTAATTTAATTCGAATAATAATAAGTAAAATGATATGAAAAAATCATTATTATTTATTAAATTAAGCTTCCTATAATGTATATTATGTAAACCATATATTAAAAATAAATATTAAAAAAAACCAATCAATAAGTTTTTTTATGAAATATCCTATTTTTTCAATATCTATTTTATAAATAAATTTCGTTTTTATGTTTTTTCGTTTTTTATTGGTTCTTTTTGGATGGGTCACAACCAAAT
>JAUZLI010000015.1:0-4940 GCA_032884955.1 Candidatus Phytoplasma vignae | reverse complement strand
TAAAAACTATTTCTTTGAAAACTGAAGATGATATTTAATTAATTTTTTTTTTCGATTTAAAATAATTATAAATTAAGAGTTTGATCCTGGCTCAGGATGAACGCTGGCGGCGCGCCTAATACATGCAAGTCGAACGAAAACTTTCGGGTTTTAGTGGCGAACGGGTGAGTAACGCGTGAGTAACCTGCCTTTAAGACGAGGATAACAACTGGAAACAGTTGCTAAGACTGGATAGGAAATTAAAAGGCATCTTTTAATTTTTAAAAGACCTTTTTCGGAAGGTATACTTAAAGAGGGGCTTGCGTCACATTAGTTAGTTGGTAAGGTAATGGCTTACCAAGACGATGATGTGTAGCTGGACTGAGAGGTTGAACAGCCACATTGGGACTGAGACACGGCCCAAACTCCTACGGGAGGCAGCAGTAAGGAATTTTTGGCAATGGAGGAAACTCTGACCGAGCGACGCCGCGTGAACGATGAAGTACTTCGGTATGTAAAGTTCTTTTATTGAAGAAGAAAAAATAGTGGAAAAACTATCTTGACGTTATTCAATGAATAAGCCCCGGCTAATTATGTGCCAGCAGCCGCGGTAATACATAAGGGGCGAGCGTTATCCGGAATTATTGGGCGTAAAGGGTGCGTAGGCGGTTTGGTAAGTCTATAGTTTAATTTCAGCGCTTAACGCTGTTGCGCTATAGAAACTGCCTCACTAGAGTGAGATAGAGGTAAGCGGAATTCCATGTGTAGCGGTAAAATGCGTAAATATATGGAGGAACACCAGAGGCGTAGGCGGCTTACTGGGTCTTTACTGACGCTGAGGCACGAAAGCGTGGGGAGCAAACAGGATTAGATACCCTGGTAGTCCACGCCGTAAACGATGAGTACTAAGTGTCGGGTGTTAAAGCTCGGTACTGAAGTTAACACATTAAGTACTCCGCCTGAGTAGTACGTACGCAAGTATGAAACTTAAAGGAATTGACGGGACCCCGCACAAGCGGTGGATCATGTTGTTTAATTCGAAGATACACGAAAAACCTTACCAGGTCTTGACATAATTTTGCGAAGTTATAGAAATATAACGGAGGTTATCAGAATTACAGGTGGTGCATGGTTGTCGTCAGCTCGTGTCGTGAGATGTTAGGTTAAGTCCTAAAACGAGCGCAACCCTTATCGTTAGTTGCGACCACGTAATGGTGAGCACTTTAGCGAGACTGCCAATGATAAATTGGAGGAAGGTGAGGATTACGTCAAATCATCATGCCCCTTATGATCTGGGCTACAAACGTGATACAATGACTGTGACAAAGAGTAGCTGAAGCGTGAGTTTTTAGCCAATCTCAAAAAAGCAGTCTCAGTTCGGATTGAAGTCTGCAACTCGACTTCATGAAGTTGGAATCGCTAGTAATCGCGAATCAGCATGTCGCGGTGAATACGTTCTCGGGGTTTGTACACACCGCCCGTCAAACCACGAAAGTTGGCAATACCCAAAAGCGGTCGCCTAACTTCTTCGGAAGAGGGAGCCGTCTAAGGTAGGGTCGATGATTGGGGTTAAGTCGTAACAAGGTATCCCTACCGGAAGGTGGGGATGGATCACCTCCTTTCTAAGGAAATAAATCATCATCTTCAGTTTTGAAAGACTAAGTAAAGTTTTTCTTTTGGGTTTAGTTTTCGGTAGACGCGGGCCTATAGCTCAGTTGGTTAGAGCACACGCCTGATAAGCGTGAGGTCGGTGGTTCAAGTCCACTTAGGCCCACCAAAAGGCGTTGCCAAAAAAGTTCTTTGAAAAGTAGATAAACAAGGTTCTCGATAGAAAAAATCAAAGGAATCAAGGGCGTACAGTGGATGCCTTGGCACTAAGAGCCGATGAAGGACGCAATTAACGGCGATACGCCATGGGGAATTGTAAATAAATGTAGATCCATGGATTTCCGAATGGGGCAACCTACTATAACTAAATTATAGTGTTTTTAACTTTTGAGAGTTAAAAAAGGGAACGCAGTGAACTGAAATATCTAAGTAACTGTAGGAAAAGAAAGTAACAACGATTCTGGTAGTAGTGACGAGCGAACCCGGAACAGCCTGATATCAAAAAACTAGTTACCAAAAAGAAAAATAGCGGAAGTTTTTGGAAAGAAACACCCTAGAAGGTGATAGTCCTGTAAGCGAAATTTTTCTTTCTAGGATATCGAAAAGTACGGCGAGACACGAGAAATCTTGTCGGAAGACGGGAGGACCATCTCCCAAGGCTAAATACTCCTTAGTGACCGATAGTGAACTAGTACCGTGAGGGAAAGGTGAAAAGAACCCCGGGAGGGGAGTGAAATAGATCCTGAAACTGTATGCCTACAATTAGTCAAAGCTCGTTAAAGAGTGATGGCTTGCCTTTTGCAGAATGAACCGGCGAGTTATGATATAGAGCAAGGTCAAGTTTTGAGGAACGGAGCCGGAGCGAAAGCGAGTCTGAAAAGGGCTTTTAGTTCTATGTCATAGACCCGAAACTGAAGTGAGCTAGCCATGAGCAGGTTGAAATTTGGGTAAAACCAAATGGAGGACCGAACCAGGACACGTTGAAAAGTGTTTGGATGACTTGTGGCTAGGGGTGAAATTCCAATCGAACTCAGAGATAGCTGGTTCTCCCCGAAATAGCTTTAGGGCTAGCGTTGTTTTCTGTTGTATGAAGGTAGAGCACTAAATGAGTGAGGGCTCCACCTCGGGGTACTGATCTCAATTAAACTCCGAATGTCATACAAATAAGAACAGCAGTCAGACTACGGGTGATAAGATCCGTGGTCAAAAGGGAAAGAGCCCAGACCGTCAGCTAAGGTCCCCAAATTCATGTTAAGTGGAAAAGGAAGTGAAGACGTTTAAACAACTAGGAAGTTGGCTTAGAAGCAGCCATCTTTTAAAGAGTGCGTAATAGCTCACTAGTCGAATGACTTCGCGCCGAAGATTCAACGGGGCTCAAACATGATACCGAAGCTACGGATATCCTTCTTCAGAAGGATGATGGTAGGGGAAGCGTTCTGATGTCAGTGAAGCTATAGCGAAAGCAGTGGTGGAGAAATCAGAAGTGAGAATGCCGGTGTAAGTAACGAAAAGATAGGTGAGAATCCTATCCGTCGAAAACCCAAGGTTTCCAGGGGCAGGGTCGTCCGCCCTGGGTTAGTCAGGTCCTAAGGCGAGGTAGAAATACGTAGTCGATGGCAAGCAGGTCAAGATTCCTGCACTAAAAAAACAACTGATGGAGGGACAAAGGAGGCTAGGCATCCCCTTGATTGGATTAGGGGAGAAGGACCGAGTTTGAGAAAATAGGCAAATCCGTTTTCTTATACCAAAAAATAAGGTTCGAAGGTAACATGACCGACGTCATACTTTCAAGAAAAGCTTCTAGGGTTAATTGTTTTTTTACCTGTACCGTAAACCGACACAGGTGGGAAGGTTGAGTATATTAAGACGCGCGAGAAAACTCTTGTTAAGGAACTCGGCAAAATGACTCCGTAACTTCGGGATAAGGAGAGCTTTTATGAGCACAAGTAAAAGCCGCAGAGAAGAGGCCCAAGCGACTGTTTATCAAAAACATAGGTCTCTGCTAAACCGTAAGGTGATGTATAGGGGCTGATGCCTGCCCGGTGCTGGAAGATCAAGAGGAGATGTGCAAGCATTGAATTGAAGTCCCAGTGAACGGCGGCCGTAACTATAACGGTCCTAAGGTAGCGAAATTCCTTGTCGGGTAAATTCCGACCCGCACGAAAGGTATAACGATTTGGGCGCTGTCTCAACAAGAGTCTCGGTGAAATCAAATTACCGGTGAAAATGCCGGTTACCCGCGACAGGACGAAAAGACCCCATGGAGCTTTACTGTAACTTAATATTGAATTCGAGAAAAGCATGTACAGGATAGGTGGGAGACGGAGAACTTAAAACGCTAGTTTTAAGGGAGTCACCCTTGGGATACCACCCTTGTTCTTTTTGGATTCTAACCTACGTAAGTGTATTACGAGGGACAGTGTTTGGTGGGCAGTTTGACTGGGGCGGTCGCCTCCTAAAGAGTAACGGAGGCGTTCATAAGGTTCCCTCAAAATGGTCGGAAATCATTTTAAGAGCGTAAAGGCATAAGGGAGCTTGACTGTGAGACTTACAAGTCGAGCAGAGACGAAAGTCGGACTTAGTGATCTTACGGTACCGTATGGAAGGGCCGTAACTCAACGGATAAAAGCTACCCTGGGGATAACAGGCTTATCGCTTCCGAGCGTTCACAGCGACGAAGCGGTTTGGCACCTCGATGTCGGCTCATCACATCCTGGAGCTGGAGAAGGTTCCAAGGGTTGGGCTGTTCGCCCATTAAAGTGGTACGCGAGCTGGGTTCAGAACGTCGTGAGACAGTTCGGTCTCTATCCGTCGTGGGCGTTGGAAATTTGAGAGGAGCTGTCCCTAGTATGAGAAGACCGGGATGGATATACCGCTGGTGTGTCAGTTGGTTCGCCAGAGCCACAGCTGAGTAGCTATGTATAGAAAGGATAAACACTGAAAGCATCTAAGTGTGAAGCCTCCCTCAAGATGAGATTTCCCTATGAGATCCCTGACAGACTATCAGGTTGATAGGCTAGGAGTGTAAGAATAGTGATATTTTGAGCTGACTAGTACTAATAGATCCATTGACTTTGATTTTGGAAAAAAAGTCCCTTTGTTTATCTAGTTTTGAGAGATTCTTGGTGATTAAGAGAAGGGGAAACACCTGTTCCCATTCCGAATACAGCAGTTAAGTCCTTCTTCACCGAAAATAGTTGAAGATTTCTTCCGCAAAGATAGGTTTCGCCAAGAATTACTTAAAAAACCCCAAAAAGAGGATTAGCTCAGTTGGGAGAGCGCCTGCCTTACAAGCAGGAAGTCGGGGGTTCGAGTCCCTTATCCTCTACCAGATTTATTTATTTATTATGAAA
>JAUZLI010000014.1:0-5154 GCA_032884955.1 Candidatus Phytoplasma vignae | reverse complement strand
ATTTTAAAAAAAAATTAAATAATTTTATTTTTTATGTTACTATAATTGCAGTTAGTAAATAATTTGATTCTAGTTTTTAGAACAAATATTTCGTTTCTGAACAGTTCCTTTTTAGTGGTGCACAACCATTAGCTATTTTATAATCTAATATTTTTACTTATTCTTAATGTTTCCTACTATCAAAACAAATCGATTTATTTAAATAAAAAAAATTATTAGATTATTAAATAAAATAAGTTAAATTATTTAATAATCTAAATACATATTAAACGGTTTTTGTAAAATATGAAACCTTAATTTTAAAATCTTTTTTATTTTAAGATACTCAACTTTACAACTAAAAAAGTTTATGTGCGCCTAATTTCTTTCTTAATTAAATTTAAAAAGATTATTAAAAAAGACCTTTTAAGAAAAAAGGTCTTATATCTTTATTAATTTATATTAATATTCTTTAATTTAATTTTCTTCTGGGTAGATTATTTAGATCTATTTGTTTCTGTTTTTTATCACTAGATTCAGCATTAATATAAGAAATATTTGAAAAAACCATCCATTCTGTTATTTGTTTAACAAAACATGTCTTAAATAAGGATGTTTTTTCTTGATTCTTTCGATTATTAATTTTTGATTTTTGATTAATTGAAAAAAGTATTAACTTCTTGTTCGCTAGATTGGTTCACTGTTGAAAATTTGTTTGTTTCTATTATTATCCATTGCCATTAATCGACTATGATTGATAGTTAATAATCCCAATAATATTTTTGTATTTTTAATAAGCAGATTTTAGAAATTTAATTTATATTTATTCTGAAATAAAACTATTAATTTTTTTATAATCAAAAATTAAAATTATTTTTATTTGAATAAAGAGTTAATGCTTTGTGCAAATTAAATTAAGAAATTAGTTTAATTAAATTTTTCATAATTTTTATTAAAAACGGAAAAATTTTTTATATAATGAATCAAAAATTCCTGAATAAAGTTGTTGTTTTTGTTGTGAAAAATATGTATTCATTTGTTGATATTTTTCTCTTTCGTTTTGGATTTCTATTTTCAATAAATTTAATTGATTTTTTAGTTCTTGAATTTTTTGATTTTTAATGATATTTTCTTGAGTTTGAGCATTCAAATTTGTTTGAATATTTTGAATTTTTATTTTTAAATTAGTTATTTCAGCTTCATTTAATTTTTGATTATCTAACAATTCTTGTTGTTTTAACTTAAGATTATCTTCTAAGTTATCTTTTTGTATTTTAAGTTGTGATATTTCTAATTGATTATCTAACAATTCTTGTTGTTTTAACTTAAGATTATCTTCTAAGTTATCTTTTTGTATTTGAAGTTGTGATATTTCTAATTGTTGAGTTGTAAATTTAGATTTAAAATCATTTTTTTCTTTTTGTAATAAATTTAATTTTTTATTTATTTCTTCTATTTTCTTTTTTTGTAATTCAATTTCTAATCGACTAAATATCATATATTTTATACTTTGTCTATTTTTTTCAGCATCTTCTATAATAAATGATTTTTTTAACCAAAAAATATACATATTATCAGCGCCATTACTCATTTGTTTTAAATCTTCTAAAGAATAAAAATCATCTTTTTTATCTCTTATTCCTTTATCAAAAATAATACACATTAACTGATAGTTATTATTACCTAGCTTTTTCAAAGGTGGTTTTTTAATGATCCAAATAAGATCATATCTAATATTTTCTCCATTATAACATGGATTTTCTAATGTCAAAAAACTAAAACATTCATAACAATTGTATTTTATTAAATAATGTAATATATCTACTTCTTTTTCCAGATAAATATCATGAACTTTCATATTATTAACTTTATAAGACATATCTTCGTTGTTCGGCGCAGCTGCTAATATTATTTGATTAATGTTTATATTTACAATCAAAAATAGTAATAAAAATAACGAAACAATATTAGTTATTTTAATTATTTTTTTTAATTTAATCATCTTTAACAACTCCTTTATTTTATTTTCTATCTTATTTTTTTGATAACAAAGAAAGTAAAAAACGGAAATCATTATTTTTAAAAAGTAAAATTTTCTAATTTTATTATTTCTAAAATTATAAACCATTTAAATTATAATATGAATTTAAACTTTTGTTTATTATAAACTTAATTAAAATTATTTTATTTTTTATTATTTCATATTGAATATTGATAATTTTTTAAATTTTATAAACCTTCATTTAAAATTTAATTTTCAATTAATTAAAAAATTATTAAAAAGTATTATTTATTCTATCTTAATATTGATTAATAAATGTTTAGATATTTTCCCAATTTATTAAAAAAATTTCATAAGAAAATATTTAATCAATTTAATAAAATTGTTTTCTTAATATTGTGTATGATGATATCAATATATAAATGTAAAATTAAGTACAAAAAGTTAATAAATTTTTAATTTTTCTCAAAACAAATAATTATGTAATAAATCCAATTATTACTAGTTTTAATAAAAAAAATTATTTTAATTATTAAAAGAATCATTAAAATTTAAACATAATTAATATTGGTTAAATTTTTATTAATTAATTTTATTAATTAAAAATACCTAAATCAAATTATCTAAAATAAGTATAATCTTTTCTAAAGAAAGATAATAATATAAATAAATTATGTTAAAAAATTAAGCATTGACTTAAAAATTACAATTAATTGCAAAAAGTATACACGAAAAAAATTAAATATTTTATCAAAAATTATTCAAATAATTTAATTAGAAATGATTTGACAATTAAAAAAATAACTATATAAAGATATTTGTAATTTATTTTATCTTATAGAATTAATAAATATTACTCTATTATAATCATTTTAAAGTCAAAAAAATTATATTTATCATATTAGAAATAATCATTTTAATAAATAACAAAATTAAATAACAAAATCTATCTTTTGAAAAAAATAATTATAATATAAATATCATAATATATATTGATTTCATAATTTATATTAATTCTTCAACTTAACTTATGATTTTTTATTATTATATGGTGTTTTTTTAAATATTTTTATACCGAATTAACTTAATTTCACTATAATATTCGTACGATTATGGATGAAAAATTAGTTATTTTTTGTATATGTAGCCTAAAAAATATTTTTTATTTAATTACAAAAAAACTACCCATAGTCTATAGTCTATTTTATTATTTAAGGAGAACAAAAATATGATAATTCAATCATGGACTAAAGATTATTATTCAAAAATTTTTTTTACTATCAATGTAGTTTTAACTTGTTTAATTTTAATTATTAGCATTTTTTTGTATCGTTATATACAAGTTAAAAATACAATAATTGAATATAATAAAAAACTTAAATCACAAATTGATAATTTAATATTAGAATTAAAATCTTATAAATCCAAAAATGATGAAACTAATATTACAAAATTTACTGAAGAAAATGGAAATTTGATTCAAAAAAATTATCATAATGATCAAAAGACTCTAAATTATATTAAAGAATTTGATAAAAAAGATATTAAGAAAATAATTAAACAAACTCAATATCAAGCTGATGGAAAAACTATTAATTTTATAAATGAATATGATAAAGATAATGGTTTTATGATTAAACAACATCGTTTTAGTGGATTTGATAGCAAAAATTTAATTATTAATCAAAAAGAATTTGATAAAATTACTGGCAAAATGATCAAATTTATTGGATATTTCGAAGATAATCCAAATATTATTAATTTTATAAATGAATATGATAAAAATACTGGCGAGATAATAAAAAAACTCGATATCATGATGGTATAAAAATTAAAGATATAGAATTATATGATAAAAATGGGCAAATAATTAAATTTATTAAATATTGTACAAATAATCGATTAATAGAAAGAATATTAGACAGAGTTCCGAAAGATGATGTCAATTACGATCCTAACAGACCTTTTAAATTAACTTATCTTATTAATGAAGATAATGTATCTTGTCAAAAAAGTTAATTCTAGAAATTTTTTTCATTTTGTTCATAATAATTCAAAAAATAATAAAAATTTATAATTAAAGCAAATTATAAAAATAATCTTAAAAAAACCAAATTATTTTTTTAAAAAATAATTTGGTTTTTACTTAAAAACAAAATATCAAAAATAAATTATTTTAATTTTTATTAAATATTTTTTTGTTCAATAAATGATTTTTTTATTTTTTTAAAAATAAAAATTTTAGTTTTATCTTAAAATGTATTTTTGATCATTATCAGATATAAATAAAATACTAACTATTTTTAAAACAATTTTAATTTGAGAACTTAATTTTAATTTCAAAGTAAAACTGGCTTAACCAAGTATAGCATTGTAGATCTTTCAGCAAAGAAAGAAAAACGCTGAAGCTTTATAAGAAAAAAAATCACTTAATAATAATTCTTAAGATATTTTTTTAATTATAATTATTTTTTAATTTAATAAAAAATAGTTAACTTGATCAAAAAAGTTACTTTTTGACAACCAAAGCATATCATAATATTAAAAATTATTATTTTTTTATTTTATAGGCAACTTTTTACTTTTTTTTACCTAATTACATAGGTGAAAAGAAAAATAATTTGCTCTTTTGTTTCGAAGGTGTTAATAAAGTAACCTAATCAATTGCCTCAGGTAGTAATCCTGAGAAGTCAAATAGGTCGGCCTATTAAACGAAAGAATAATGAGTTACAACAGACCATTGAAGCGGATTGAAGGAAAATTAACTACGTAAGATGATACCACCAGATGAAGGATAGATACTGAGAAGGCTGAAATGCCCTAATAGCGGAAATATAATAATATTGAAACCTCTCAGAAAGTTAGGACTGTAGGTTTCCGAATTTATTATGAAGTTATAAATCAGGATCTCATAAATTATCCCAGGCAGCTATTAAATTAGCAACTTCGGAGTCTCATGGAAATAAGTTGTCCGAGTAAAGCGGATAGTTAACTGACATAGGGGAACCAATAGTGTACTCCTAGATACCCATGAAAGCTAAATCGCACTGCACCCCAAAAGTATTACAATTAAATAATTGATTAATAATCATTAAGATCAACTATATCAGTTGGTCTTTTTATTTTTTAAAAAGAATAAAAAGTTTTCAGCTTTTCTAAAAATATTTTTAGAA
>JAUZLI010000013.1:0-10663 GCA_032884955.1 Candidatus Phytoplasma vignae | reverse complement strand
TGAGTTCCCTTTCTAAAAATATTTTTAGAAAAGCTGAAAACTTTTTATTCTTTTTAAAAAATAAAAAGACCAACTGATATAGTTGATCTTAATGATTATTAATCAATTATTTAATTGTAATACTTTTAGGGTGCAGTGCGATAATCCCAAAAATAATTAAAGCGAAACCAAATAAAGGAAAGATTAAAATAATTAACGCAATGAAAAAAATAATACCTAAAACAAATAAAACCAGATAAACCATCACCCCGATAATGGAAAAAAGTAGGGTTTTTAAACTACTAATGATAAAAAAAAGAGGGGTTAACAGGTATTTTAACCAATTAGGTAAATTAAAACTATCGGCCATATTACGATAACTAAAACAATTTTCCCCAAAAGTTTTAATATCTAACAGATAAGGCCAATATTTTTGTTTAGTTGCTGTAAAAGTAGTTAAAAAGGAATGGTATTTTTGATATAAATTGTCTTTGAAAAAAAAGAAACAGGTGGAAATGTTAGTTTTAAGCCAAAGAAAATTTTTCACCATATAAAACCATATTTTAATGATATAAAACCATCCTTGGCGGAGGAAAGCTCCTATTTGAGTTAAAATATGAGCGACAAAACCCATGATCGGATGAGTATTTTTTAGCCAGTGACATAAATTTAAAAAATAATGATAATAAAGCGACCAACCAACTGCATAACCACATAAATAACTTTTTTTTGGTCAAAAAAAGTTTGGTAAAACAAAGAAAAAGAAAACAAAAACCATCTCCCAGATAAGAACCAAAAGGACGAACCAAATGAAATAAAAAAATATAAAAATCCTTGACAAACCAATTTTGATAAAGAATCATAACATACCATTTTAATACCATTTTAAATAATTAAAGAAAGGTTTGCAAGTTAAAAAAACAGAAAAGAAAGAGGAAAAATTAAAAATGGTCTGGTTCCTCTAAGTAAGCTTTTGGTTCTTTGATGAAATCCGGTTTAATATAAGGATCTGGTTGGACAGTTTTTTTCGGTTCGGTTTCGGCATCTAAAAAATCTAATTTACCGTTTTCTTGGAGTTCATGCATCAAACGAAAGACTTCTTGGCGATAAATACCCATATAATTAGCCATTTGACACATACTACGAAATAAACGCCCAAATTATTTGGTTTTAATCTCGCCAGTTAAAATATAATCGTTAACGACATCTCTTAAGGTATCTGAATATTCTTTGTTTTTTTTCAGTTCGCGATATTGGTAATAGCCATAAATAACCACCATGCCTAACGAAAAAACCAAAATATAACTAATTACTTGTTGGCACAATTCTTTATTTATTTCCATAAAAGCTCTGTATTTTCTTTTTCTTTATTTTCTTTATTTTTTAAAAAAGTAAGATGGCGCACATTAACTTCAGCAAAATAACGATTTTCTCCATTTTCCTTATAACTTCGGACTTGTAATTGACCACTAACGGCGCTCAAAGCTCCTTTTTTCATAAACTTTTCTAAATTTTCTGCCATTTTATGAAAAACAACACAGTTAATAAAATCGGTTATTTCTGCTTGGTTTTTGGTTTTTGGTCGACCAACAGCCAACACAAAACGACATAAAACCTGTTCTCCATTATTAAAATATATTTTAAGTTCGGGATCTTTCGTTAATCGCCCAATTAATACAATTTGATTTAACATTATTTTTATCCTTTTTTAATTTATTATTATTTAAATTAAATTAAATTATTTTAAACCTAATTCTTTTTTAACTTTGCCTAGCCAAGATGGAGCATGTTTCGTTGATTTAGCCATTATATTTTTAATATTTTGAGGATTTATCCAAAGAATTCTTTGATTCCATGAAAAAAAATAAGCACTCGGTAATTGCAGATTTTTTTTAATATCAAAAGGTGATTGGGAATCGTTTTTCGTTAAATTTTGATACAAATTTAAATCATGATAATTTAAATATAATTGTTTTTGTTTGATATGATAATTCGTCGCTGTTTGTTGTTTTAACACAACATTAAAATAAGCTTGTTTTTTTAAAAAATTAATAATTGGTTTTAAACCTAAAATTTGTTTCATCTTAATTCCATTTCTGTTAAAAAACTTAAAGGTGTTAATTTTTGTTTCATATGATAAAGAACTCTGGTCTGCACACTCGTTAAATATAAACGTTCCTGAGCTCTGGTCACCGCAACATAAACTAATCTTTTTTCTTCGGCTTTCGAAGAAACAGGAAAAAAAGAAGGGAAAAAAATTTGTTCTTCTAAACCGATGACAAAAACTACTTTCGCTTCTAACCCTTTCATTTGATGAATGGAAGTTAACCGTACATAATTCAAAGTAGGTACAGGTAACTTTTTTACGGCTGCTTTAATTTTTTGCGTTAAAGTCGTAGTTAAATTAACTTTTTTAGGAGAAGAAAGATAAAGCGGTTTCTGAGACGCAAAAGGAATGTGAAATTGTTTTAAATATGTTTTTAAAACATTCATCAAAACTTGTTTGCGATAAATAATTACCATTTCATGGTATTGATAAATTTTTTGGTTAATTAATTTTTTAATTTTATTAATAATAAATAATGCTTCCTCTTGTTCATCAACTAAAGCTTGATAACAAACCTGACCTTGGATAGTTAAACCAGGTTTTAATTGATAAGTAGAAGGTAAAAGTTTATTCGCTTGGCTAATAATAGCAACCCCCGAACGATAATTAAGCGTCAAACTTAATTATGGGATATTTAAAGCTGCTTTTAAAGAACGACTATAACTATTATTAGTTCCCCGAAAAGTATAAATATTTTGGTAAACATCACCAACTAAAAATAATAAACTTTTTTGTCCTAATAATTTTAAAAATTGCATTTGGTAAAAATCAATATCTTGGCTTTCATCGACTAAAATATAAGGAAATTAGCGGTGTAACGCTTGTAATAAAAAAGGATTTTTGGTTAAAAGATGATAAGTATAAATCATTAAATCATCAAAATCCATTAATTGTTTTTGTTTTAAGATTTGTTGATAAGTTTGGAAAAAAGTTTGAAAAAGAGGGGTAAATTTTTCCCAACATAACATCTTTTTTTTTACTTTAACAATAGCAGTTAAAAGTTCATCAGCACTTTGTCCTAGCGGGCATAGTTGGTATTGTTGTAACAAATTTTTGATAATTTGTTGTTGTTGAGTTGCAGTAATAAGATTAAATGATAAAAAATTTTTAAAAGATTTATTTTTTTTAAAAACATCAAACTAAAACCATGAAAAGTCATAATAATAGCTCGATTATCTTTAATTCTTTGTTTCAAATTAAGTACTGTTTTACGATTAAAAGTTAACACACAAATTTTGTGGACATCTACTATTTGTTTTAAAAAATTAAAACGAGCGATTAAAGTTTGAGTTTTGCCTGTTCCCGCCCCCGCTTGTAAACATAAAGATGTTAAAGGAAAAGTCGCTGCCTTGAGTTGATTTTTATTTAACATTAACTTGATTTTCTTTTCTATCAAAATATTTTTTACCAGGATCAACAATTAAATCGTTAACGACTATTTTTAAGAGAATAAACAACTAAATTAGTATCAACAATCTGACGTAAATATTATTTTTTGAAACAATTAATTAATTATTAATATTATTTAATTGTTGTTCTTTCGTAGACGATTTAAGCCAACTTAATTTATCACTTTGAGGAGTGATATAATGACATTTCCACAAAATAAACATTATAATAAAACCTAACCCTAAAAAAGCTAAAAATTGTCTTAAATTCATAATTTACCTCTTTTTTTATTTACCAAAAGTTAAATAACCATTATGTCCTAAAATCACAACAACAATCCCTAAAATACCAATAACAGGCAAAATATAATAAAAACAAAATTTAGTAAAAGTCATTTTAGTTCGACGACTTTTATAAAAATTTCTCCAACTTTTCATTGATTCTAATATCCTTTCTGCGTTTTATAAATAAAAATTTAATCAATAAATATAAAAAAATAAGTGGATTTTTCCACTTATCACCTATTCTTTTAAATTAATTCTCCTTTCTGAAATAAAAGAAAATATAGTTTAATTAATTACGTACTTTTAATTTTATTTATTAATTACGTACTTTTAATTTTATTTGTTTGGTAAAAAAGGCAAGCATCAATCTTGTCTTTTCAAGTTACTTCTTTCCAAAATAAAAAAAATCAATTTTAAAATTGATTTTCATCATCATTAACAAATTTATTTAGTGATAATACTTTCGAATGTAGTGTAATGTGTTTATATTGAAATAATTATAATAAATAAAAATAATTCCAAATTTATAAAAAATATTCTATATTAATTTAAGATTTTTTAGTATATAATAAAACAAAGTTATTAATATTTACGATTCTTTTTTTAAAAAATTTGAATCTAAAAAGAAAAAAAATAAAATATTTTTTAAATTTTTTCAACTAATAATAAATATTAATGACATAATTTAGATTAAAATATAAAATTTTTACTTAGAAATCAGCAAAAAGAAAAAGAAGGAGAGAAATAATGCACATTAATAAAAATAAAGAAATTTTAATTAGTATTAAAAATTTATCAAAAAAATTTTTAATTCAAAGTAATTTTTTCCAAAAAAATAAATTTTTAATAGCTAATGAAAATATAAATTTGTCTATTTTTAGAGGAGAAACTTTAGCTATAGTAGGTGGTTCTGGCTCTGGCAAATCTACTTTAGGTCAGTTAATTTTACAATTGGAAAAACCTAATTCAGGCAATATTATTTATTATAAAGATAAATTTAATAAGATGGATTTATTACAATTAAATAAAAAACAAAAAATTTTAATGAGAAAAGAACTTCAAATTATTTTTCAAAATCCTCTCTCTTCTTTAAATCCTTGTTTGACAATATCTGATATTCTTGGAGAAGGTTTATTAATTCACAAAATAATTAAAAATAAAAAAGATCCTTTATACAAACAAAAAATTTTAAAAATTATGGAAAAATGTCAAATTGATAAATCTTTTTATAAACGTTATCCAATGCAATTATCAGGAGGTCAAAGACAAAGAATAGCTATAGCTAGAACATTAATAATAAAACCAAAATTTATTGTATGCGACGAAATTGTATCAGCATTGGATGTTTCTACACAAGCGAAGATCCTAGATCTTTTACATAATTTAAAAAAAGATTATCAATTAACTATTATGTTTATTACTCATGATTTAGGCGTTGCTAGTTATCTAAGCGATCGTATATGCGTAATGTATCTAGGCAACATAGTAGAAATAGCCCCTAAAGAAAAAATTTTAAAAAAACCTTGTCATCCATATACTAAACAAATTTTAAATTCTATTCCTTCGCTTGAACCTGAAAAACAAAAAAAACACGAAATTTTTTACGAAACGAATAAATTTGATTTTTTGTTCCATAAAAACAAAACAGATTTAGATTGGTTAGAAATCGAATCCCAACACTTTGTTAGATGCACTTTGAAACAAAATAAATTTAATGAAAGAAATACCAATGAGTTTATTAAAAATTGAAAATCTACATACATATTTTACAACTACAAAAGGATTAATTAAAGCAGTTGATGGAGTTACTTTCTCATTAGCCAAAGGTCAAACTTTAGGAATTGTAGGAGAATCAGGAAGTGGAAAAAGTCAAATTGCTATGTCGATATTACAATTATTAAGTCAAAATCAAAAAATATACAAAGGTAAGATTGTGTTTAACGGAGAAGAAATTTCTAAATACAATGAAAAACAAATGGAACAAATTCGAGGCAATGAAATAGCTATTATTTTTCAAGATGCTATGTCATATCTCAATCCTGTATTTAAAATAAAAGATCAAATAATGGAAGTTTTAAAATTACATAAAAAAATGAATCACTACGAAGGAACACAGAAAATTTTAGAAATATTACACAAAGTTAAAATAAACGACGTAAAAAGAGTAATTGAAGCCTATCCTCATCAATTATCAGGCGGCATGTGTCAAAGAATTATGATAGCAATGGCTTTAGTATGCCAACCTAAACTTTTAATTGCTGATGAACCTACTACAGCATTAGATGTTATAATACAAAAAGAAATTTTAAATTTAATAAATAATTTAAAAAGCGAAATAAAAACATCTATTTTATTTATTACTCATGATTTAGGAGTTGTATCACAAATTGTAAATGATGTGATAGTTATGCGTCAAGGGAAAATAATTGAAAAAGGGAAAGTTCAAGATATTTTTAAAAAACCTCAACACACTTATACACAATCATTATTAAATAATTTTTCGAAGACAAATTTTAATAATTATTAAATAATTTGTATTTTGTTATTCATTTTATTGCGACATAAAAATAAATATCTTAAAATAACTCAAAAAATTTGTTATATATCAGAATATATAAATTTAATATAAAAAATACATACAAAAATAAAACAAATATTTTAGAAAAGAGAATATAAATACATGTTTTCAATAAGTTATATTTATAAAAAATTACTTTATACTTTATTAATTTTAATAACTATCATATTTGTAAGTTTTTTTGCTTTAGAAATAATACCTGGTGATCCAGTATCAGCTGCTTTCGGTCAAAAAGGTCCCACAATGACACAAAGAAAAAAATTTGAAAAAGATCTAGGTTTAGATAAAAATTTAAACGAACGATTTAAAATATATTGCAAAAATATACTAAAATTAGATTTTGGATATTCTTACACTTATAAAGAAGAGAAAACTTTGCATCTGGTTTGGACTAGTTTAAAAACAACTTTATTATTATCTATAATTAGTTGTATTTTAGGTTCTGTAATAGGTATTTATCTTGGTTCATTAGCAGCTTTATGGAATAATACTAAAAAAAGTTTTTTATTAGAATTGATATTTTTTACCCTCTATTGTTTACCTACTTTTGTTATCGGATTTGTACTACAATTTTTTTTAGCTTTTCGTTTTAAAATTTTTAAAATATCAGGTTCTCCTGTGCTACCTATTATTGTCTTATCTTTGAGTATTGTTATCGGTTCAATTTTTAAAATTACTTACACAAGTATGAAAGAAATTTTAAAACAACCTTATATTATGACAGCTTATGCTAAAGGTTTGTCGAAAAAAATAGTAATCTTTAAACATGCTTTAAAAAATGCTTTAATACCTATTATCTCACAAATAGGTTTGATTTTAAACTCTTTAATTTCTGGTGCTGTCATAACAGAAACTATATTTAATTTAAACGGCATAGGTAAATTAATTATGACAGCTTTTGAAAACAGAGATTATCCTATCATTAGATGTTGCATGATTTTATTAACTTTTTTTATTGTGATTTGTAATTTATTAATAGATATAAGTTTTCTTAAAATCAATCCCAAAATAGAAAAATAATACATATATCAAAAGATATTTTATAAAAGGAGAAAAATTAATTCTTTAAATGAGTAAATTACTTTTATTATTAAAAGAAAATATAAAAATTTTTAAAAAAAAAGATATTTTTTTTAGTTTTTTATTTTTAACAACTTTATTATTTTTTATTTTATTTAAATCTTTTTTGAAAATTCCTGACCCTTATAATTCATCAGGTAATCAACCATTACAAACAATAAGTTCAAAACATTGGTTAGGAACTGATGCTGTGGGATATGATTTATTTAGTAGAGTTTTAGAAGGAGCAAAAATTTCCTTAAAAATAAGCTTTATAACAATTATAATTAGTAGTTCCTTAGGCACATTATTAGGTCTTATAGCTGGTTATTACAATAATTATATTAATAATATAATTATGTTTATATGTGATATTTTGACTATTTTTCCATCTATTATACTAGCAATTTTAATTATGTTAGTTTTTAATAATCAAAGTGTTTATACCCTTATTACTGTATTAAGTATTTCTTTTATTCCTTCTTACATTCGCGTTATAAGAGCTCATACTTTAACAATTAAACAAAAAGATTTTATAAAAGCATCTAAAGCACTAGGAGCTAACGACATCCAAGTCATTAAAAGACATATTCTACCAAATATTTTAACTATTTTAATTACCAAAATAATTTTAAATATTTCTGATGTAATTTTAGCTATTTCAGGATTCGGATTTATAGGTTTAGGTTTAGATAGGACCAAAGCTGAATGGGGTAATATTTTATATTCTTCAAAAAGTTATATGATGTATCATCCGTATTTGCTTTATGGCCCTCTTATTGTTATCGTCGGAACTATTTTATCTTTTAATTTAATAGGAAATCGTTTAATTAAATATTTCGAACATAATCAAAATATTTAATAAATTTTCAATATCATTAATAAAATTTTTAATTTATTAAAAAAAACTTTAATTTAGAAAAAGGTTTATAATGAAATCAAAATATTAATCAAAAGCGGAGTTATATATGAGTAAAATAGAAAAAATAAAAAATTTTTTAACCTCGAATAAAAAAAAAATATTTTTTTTTATAACAACAATAATTTTTATTTCAGGAATATGGATAATTTATAAAAAGTATTTTTCTCACAAACATACTTTTTGTTTCGCTATGCAACAAGATATAGCGGGTTTAGATCCTACTAACCCATCACATACAAGTTCATCTTATAGTAGTATATATTTTAATTTAGTACACGCAACGCTTTTATCTAAAAATGCAAATAATGAGTTACAACCTAGATTATTAGAAACAATGCCTATTCTTGATGAAAACAAAATAATTAAATGTAAATTAAAAAATAATATTTTTTTTCATAACAATCAAAAAATGACTACTGCGGATATTATATTTACATTCAAACGAGCACAACAAAATAATCACAACCAATTTGAAATAATAAAAAAAATAGAATTACTGAATGATCAAGAATTTAATATCGAATTTAAAAACGAATTATCTAATTGGGAATGGAAATTCCTTTTAACTGATTTTTTTCGAGTTCTTAATAAACAAGCAATCGAAAAAAACGAAAATGAAGGAATAAAAATAGGCGCAGGCCCCTATAAACTAAAGAAACGCAAACCTAATCAATCTATTGATATAGAGTATTTTAAAGATTATTATAGTAATGTTTTGCAAACGGAAAAAATACCACCCACCAATATCAAAATCAAAATAAGCAAAGATGATAATACTTTAATAACCGAATTAGAAAATCAAGAAATTGATGCTATAATAAACATCAAAGATGCACTAATAAAAGACATAGAAAAAAAAATTAATCAAAATCAATATAAAAATATTAAATTATTAAAAAATCCAGTATGTTCAATGTCATTTATGTATTTTAACAAACATAAAACTAAAGAACAAGTACGTAAAATTATTCAAAAAAGTTTAGATATACAAGAAATAATTAATGAATTAGAGTTACCTGTAATATTATCTAAGGATATTTTGCATAATAATTTAATAGGTTTTAATCCGGATTTAAATTATCATGATGTTAACATTTCAGAAGCTAAAACACAATTTCAAAATTTAAAAGAAGAAGAAAAACAAATAAAATGTGGTGCTTCTAAAGAAACTCCATTTATACACAAAATTATAGAGCAATTAAGACATATTGGTTTCCAAATAACATTAACAATAGAAGATATGAACACACTAATGGTCAAGGCTGAAACCAAAGAATATAATTTTATATTTTTAGGTGAAGGTTTCGAAACAGAATATAGTCACAAATATTTAGAAGACTATTTTTTAACAAATGGAAATCCAAATAATTTTTGCGGTATAGATAAAGATGATCAACCTTTTTTAGAAGATAAAATAAAAGAGGCAAAATTTTTAACATCAGATATTACATTATATGCAAACAAAATTAAAGAAATAGATGATTATTTATATCAAAAAATTTACCTTTTACCTTTGACAACAAATTACAGTTTTATTTTGACGAGTAAAAAAATCCAAAAAGGTTTTGAACAAGATGGATTTTCTAAATTTTATAATATACATATGATTGAAATAGAAAATACATAATATATATACTAATCAAAAAATTTCATTTATTAATTTTTTACAATAAAAATTTAGTTTTTTTATTTTGGATATTTATAATTATTACTTTATAATAAAAATAATTAAAATGCTTATGCTCAAATTTCTATTCTTTTGGAAAAATAAAGAAATTTGAGTTTTTTTATTTTATAATCTGCTTTACATATCAAAATTATTAATTTTTATTATTGAAAAAAATAATCTTCAAATTAGCGTATAAAAAATTATTTTTTAATTATTTTTATATTATAATAATATTGATTGCTGGGCTCAAAGTAATTAATGTATTAAGATACATAAGTGAAAAAATTGATTTATTTTTATTAATTATAAAAAATAAAAAAATTCTTAAACAAAATACTACTTTAATTGTAAAATTGTATTTTTAAAAAATTTTGAATAGTATACGCTTTGCGTAATCGTAAGAAATATTAAATTTTGGTAATTTAAATTAATTTTCATTTATAATGAATTAGTTTTTTGCTTTTACTATTTTAATTAAATTTATAAATTAGCAAAAATTAATTATCTTTTGGAAAAATATTTCACCAATCATCGCAACTATAAAGTTTTAGAAGGGAATTGTTTATGAAATTTTCCGTTTTTTTAAAAATTTTATTATTAACCGATACACACGGTAATTATTTTGTTTTAAAAGCTTTAATGCAAACTTGTTTATTTGTTTTTATTTCTTCTTTGA